>JAFYMM010000112.1 GCA_017550055.1 Paludibacteraceae bacterium | reverse complement strand
GTAGCGATGTAAAAACAGCCCATTTCATCGGCAAATTGCTGCAACATACCCCACTTGATACTCGAATTGCATTGCACACACGGATTAGGCGTGCGACCATGGAGATATTCATCAATAAAATTACAAATAACAGAGTCGTGGAACTCGCGACGCATGTCGAGAGTATGATGCTCGAAGCCCATATCTTCAGCCATCTTGCGAGCCTCGGACACGGCAGGAGAATCGAGAGTTAACTGAGTGAATGTTACTCCTTCGAGTTCGTAACCTTGACGACGGAGTTCGATTGCAGCGACAGAACTGTCGATGCCACCACTCATTGCCATTAAAACCTTCTTCAATTCACAATTCATAATTCACAATTTTACCATTCGGATATTAATGTGCAAAGGTAATAATTTTTTTTGATAGTTGGTGAATTGTTGGGTGTTTATGTTGGTATATGGGTGTTGTTGTTAAAGCGCAGATTGGGTTATGGTATATTTATAGTATATTTATCCTATGTTTATAGTATATTTATAGTATGTTTATCCTATGTTGAAGGTATGGTGAGGGTATGGAGAGAGTTGAGAGTTGAGAATTAACAACTTTGTTGTTGATTATTAGTTTGGGCGGCAATTTTTTCACCTTCAGTTCAAAGACTGTCAGTTCAAGCAAATTTGATTGTTCTCGCGTTTATTGAAATTGTTAAAATAAAGGTTTTGTTATATGATTTTTTTTTATTATCTTTGCATGTTGGTGAGTGTGTGCGTGCGCGAACCATATATAAAAAGAAAATTGGGCAGAGACAACAACAGATAAGATACTAATACTTAAATATTTATTATAAACAATGAAAAAATTATTTTTAACAGTAGCAACAGCAGCTATGATGTTTGCATGTACTAACAATGCGGATAAAAATCCGTTTTTGACAGAATGGAACACTCCTCAAGGCGTTCCTCCATTTGAACAAATCAAAGCAGAGCACTATTTGCCAGCATTTGAAGAGGGTATCAAACAACAACAAGCCGAAATTGAGGCTATCATCAACAACCCAGAGGCTCCAACATTCGAAAATACACTCGAAGCGATGGATAAATCAGGCCGTTTGTTGTCGAAAGTGGCTTTGGTGTTCTTCAACATCACAGAGAGCGATGGTTCAGAGGAATTGACTAAAGTACAAGAAGTTGTATTGCCATTGGTAAGTGCACACAGCGACAATATCTACATGGATGCTCGCTTGTTTGAACGCGTGAAAGCTGTGTATGAAGGTCGTGAAGCGATGAACTACACAGTAGAACAAACTCGTTTGTTGGAAAAAGTGTATAACACATTCGTTCGCAACGGTATCTCATTGCCAGAAGCAGAACAAGCTCGTATGCGTGAAATCAACGCAGAACTCTCTACATTGCAACAAAAATTCGGTAACAACTTGTTGGCAGAAACAAATGCATTCCAACTTGTTCTTGAATCGGAAGAAGATTTGGCAGGATTGCCAGAGGCAGTGCGCACAGCAGCAGCTGAAGCAGCAAAAGCAGCAGGCATGGAAGGCAAATGGGTGATTGGTTTGCAAAACCCAAGCCGTATCCCATTCTTGCAATATAGCGAACGCCGCGACTTGCGTGAAAAAGTGTATAAAGCTTACATCAACCGTGGCAACAACGGCAACGAAAACGACAACAAAGAACTCGTGTTGCAAATCATCAAATTGCGTATCGAAAAAGCTAATTTGCTTGGTTTTGAGACATCGGCTGACTTCATCCTCGATGATACAATGGCTAAAAAGTCAGAAACAGTTAACTCATTCTTGCTCGACATCTTCAACGCAGCAAACGAAAAAGCAAAAGCTGAATTGGCAGAAATGCAAGCAATTGCAGACCGCGAAGGCAACGGCGTGAAAGTAGAAGCTTGGGACTGGGACTACTACACAGAAAAAGTGCGTCAAGAAAAATATGCTATGAGCGAAGACGAAATCAAACCATACTTCCAAATGGAAAACGTTCGCACAGGTATGTTTGCTTTGGCTAACCGCCTCTATGGTTTGAGCTTCAGAAAATTGGACAACATGCCATTGTTCAACCCAGAAGCAGAATGCTTTGAAGTAACAGACAAAGATGGTTCATTAATTGGTATTTTCTACACAGACTACTTCCCACGCGCATCGAAACGTGGTGGTGCATGGATGACAAACTTCCGTGAACAATATATCAACGAAGAAGGCGAAGATGTACGCCCAGTAGTAATCAACATCGGTAACTTCACAAAACCAACTGCTACTACTCCATCGTTGCTCACATTGGACGAAACAGAAACAATGTTCCACGAATTTGGCCACGGCTTGCATGGTTTGTTGGCAAAAGCAAACTATGTGTCAGTGAGCGGAACTAACGTATCACGCGACTTCGTAGAGTTGCCATCACAAATCATGGAAAACTGGGCATTCGAACCAGAAGTGCTTGCAATGTATGCAAAACACTACCAAACAGGCGAATTGATTCCTAACGAAATCATCGAAAAAATCAATGCTTCGGCTACATTCAACCAAGGATTCATGACAACAGAGTTGACTGCTGCAGCTATCCTCGACATGAACTGGCACGACCTCAAATCAGTAGAAGGCATCACAGACCCTATCGCATTTGAAAAAGAGATGATGGACAAAATCGGTTTGATTCCTGAAATCGCTCCACGCTACCGCACAACTTACTTCAACCACATTTGGGCTGGCGGTTATAGCGCTGGTTACTACAGCTATTTGTGGGCTGAGGTATTGGATAAAGATGCTTATGCATTGTTCACAGAAAAAGGTATCTTCGACCAAGAAACTGCTGCTAAATTCCGCACATTGCTCGAAAAAGGTGGCACAGAAGACCCAATGGAATTGTATCGCAACTTCCGTGGTGCTGAGCCAAATCCAGAGGCTATGCTTATTGGTCGTGGACTTAAATAATGCACAATTCATAATTATTCCATTCGGAATTTTACATTGAATTTGTACATTACAAAAATATAGTGTGCGGGCTTGAGTGTCCCGCATGCTAACAAGATTTAGACTGATGCCATTTAATGTTTTTTAGACAGAATGACATAAGAACATATTTTGCTTTTGCATATTCCTTGCTACACCTACGGTGTATCTCGGCTTTTTAACTCTATCAGTTCACAATACAATTGAAAACAGCACGAATAAATATCACAAAGTTTTTTACACAACCAAGTGCAATTAATATTGCGATTAGCGTGGTTGTGGGAGGAATTTTGTTTAATTCACAATTCATAATTCATAATTCACAATTGGCCGAAAGTGTGAGTACGATGTTTATGAAACATTATGTGTTGTGGACGTTGCCTGGATGGGCTTCACAAGTGGTGGGATTCGTGACAATGACGGGGATAATGGTGTGGATGATGTTTTTGTGCAACCAATTGCAAATAATACCAGTAAGGTCATCGATGCCACTGACCGTGGGGTTAGTGATGGCGGGGGCTATCGGATATATTCAACCATTCGATGAAGGATATATAGCTACGATGTTCTTTATATTAGCAATAAAACAGCTAATACAAATGTATCACTTTGAAACACAAGTGGCTGCGGCTTATAATATCACACTACTGCTGGGCATTGCAACGCTATTTGAGCCCACATACGCATGGCTGTCGGTGCTGTTTGTGATGGGGATGATAGTCTTTAGGGTTATCACAAGACGCGTATTTTGGAGTATTTTGTTGGGCATAACAACGCTGATTGCGATTGTCGGTAGCCTATTTTGGTTGTTTGACTCACTTGAGATTTTAACAAACTACATAGACCAACTCATTGACATTTCGCTTTGGCAGAATATGACCCTATCAAAAGGTGATATTATAATTAGTTGTTTTACAGGAATATTGATGTTATTCACATTTACGAATTATTATTTTAGTCCAAGCAACTATAAACTAAACACACGATTGAACTTTATTTTTATCAATTGGGGATTTTGGTTGTCGATGATATGGGTTGTGGTTTTTGGGGCTGAATTTGCACAATTGATAGCCATACCGGG
>JAFYMM010000111.1 GCA_017550055.1 Paludibacteraceae bacterium | reverse complement strand
TCTGACGCTCAACAAAATAAATAAATTTCTTTTGTTTTCGCTAAAATGACTGTTTTCTTGCTTGCAGGTTGCTTGAGGGTATTTAGAGGGTAGTACACACTGAGAGTGGGTATTTTTTATTATGTGTGAACAAAAAATGGAAAGTTATTGACAAAGTTGACAAAGTTGACAAGGGCTATTTTGTGTCAATTTCGCAAACTGAGTGCAAAGCGAGTGGAATCAAAATTTATTTTAGATTACCGAGCTGCAGCCTTGGTTCACAAATTTTAATTTGTAATTCTTGAAGAAAAGAAATTGAATGTAATATATAAAAAAAATACGCGAACCTTATTAATAATATTTATATATAAGTATATCTATTTTTTTGATAGTTATTGACACTTTTTAGGGCGTGTCAATTGTGTCAATTGTGTCAATTGTGTCATTTTCTATTGTTGTTAGTCTATTTGTGGGTAGTTTTGCGCAAGTCGTGTTACGACTTTGGTGCTAATATTCAGTCTGCCTGATAGGGTTTCTGATAGTTTTGTGGGAGTTATAAACAATTTATTTGAAATTTCGAATTTGGTTTCGGCATACCCTTTTTCAAGTAGGTAAAAAATAGCCTCATTGAACCTTTTGTTTATCAAATTTTTATCCGTGATTTTGAAAAATTGTTGATTTTTGGGGTGAAAAATATTTGGAATGTATTAAAGATGTTTCGTAACTTTGTATCGTAAAAATAGAAGCGATTTATTTCTATTGTTCTATCTCGTCTTTGGTGTTATTTTCATTGGATACTAATAGTTTTTTGGGGGGTGGTGTTTGTGTATTTCGATTATTTTTTGTAATTTTGTGATTATTATTTTATAATGGATTATTATGCTTAAACGTTTATATATAAGTCAGTATGCTCTAATAGATACGTTGGAGTTGGATTTGGCGGATGGTTTTTCGGTGATTACAGGTGAGACAGGTGCTGGTAAGAGTATCATCATGGGAGCTCTTGCTTTGGTGATGGGTGCACGTGCCGATGCGAAGGCTGTGCGAGATGGTGCGACGAAGTGTGTGGTTGAAGCTGTTTTTTCAGTCAACAGTCAACGGTCAACAGTCAACAGTCTTTTTGAGGAGTATGGGTTGGACTGGGAGGAGGAGTGTGTTATTCGTAGAGAGCTGACGTCGGCAGGTAAGTCGCGTGCGTTTGTGAATGATACGCCTGTTACGTTGCAACAGATGCGTGCTATTGCATCTTTGTTGATTGATATACATTCGCAACATGAGAATTTGTTGCTTAATAGTTCTGATTTTCAATTGAAGATAGTGGACATAATTGCTCAATCTAAGGATGAAAAAGATGCGTATAGAGCTGTGTATGATGAGTGGCGCATGACAACGCAGAAGTTGGCCGAAGTGAGAGAAATGGCAGAAAAGTGGGGTGCAGAACGTGATTATGCACAGTTTCAGTTTGAACAATTAAATGATGCTAATCTTATTGCAACCGAGCAAGAAGAGTTGGAGGAGGAATTGGAGAGATTGAATCATGTTGAAGAGATAAAAGGAGATTTGTCTGAGGCGTTGAGTAGATTGGATGATGAGCAATATGGTATTGTGTTGCAGATGCGTGAAGTGAAGCAAAAAGTGGCTCATACGGCGCGATATATGAAACAAGCTGAGGCTTTGACAGAGAGATTGGAGTCGCTGTATGTGGAGTTGAAAGATGTGTCGGCAGAGGTGGCTGATATGTGTGCAGATATGGAATTTGACCCACAGCGCAAGGCATGGATTGAAGAGCGATTAGATGTGATATATTCGTTAGAACAAAAACATAGAGTGTCTTCGGTGCCGGAATTGATAGCTTTGCGCGATGAATATGATGCCAAATTGCAACGCATTGATTCATTCGATGAGGAGATAGCCACGTTGGAGAAAGAACTCTCAACTCTCAATTCTCAACTCTCAACAGAAGCGAAGCGATTGACGGCTAAGCGTAGTAGTGTATGTGAAAAGATAGCAGATTATTTGGTGGAGCGTTTGCAATTGTTGGGTATGTTGAACGCGCGTATCGAAGTGCGTATGTCGGCAAAAGATTATGCGCTTGATGGGGCAGATGTGGTAGAATTTCTTTTTACGGCTAATAAGAATGCAGAGTTACGTCCAATAGCTTCTATAGCGTCGGGCGGTGAGATTGCACGACTTATGTTAGCGCTTAAGTGTTTGATTGCAAAGAGTGCAGAATTGCCAACAATTATTTTTGATGAGATTGATACAGGGGTGAGTGGCGATGTGGCAGGGCGTATGGGCGAGATGATGGATGAGATGGCTCGTGATATACAAGTGCTTACTATTAGTCATTTGCCACAGATAGCAGCTCGTGGAGTACAACATTTTAAAGTATTTAAGCAAGACACAGACGATGCAACTATTACGCGAGTGGTGGAGCTTTCGGCGTCGGAGCGTGAATTGGAAATAGCAGAGATGCTTTCTGGCAAAAATCCGTCGGAAGCGGCAATAAGAGCAGCGAGGGAACTTTTGGGTAAATAAAAGACAGAATAACATAAGAACAGAAATATACTCTTTTAGATTGATTTTTTTCCACAGATTACACGAATCAATTATATTTGTGAATATTTGTGTTATTTGTGGGCAAATGAAAATCATGTTCTTAGGTGAAAAATAAATATAATATGAAAGAAGAGAGATTAAATGCGTGGTCGCATGCGGCAGGCTGTTTGTTTGCAGTGGTTGCTGGATGGTTATTGTTAGCGAAATGTGATGGTTGTGATTGGGCTTACAAGCTTGGTGTTGTGGTATTTGCTATAGGAGCTTTGATGCAATATTTGGCATCTACATTGTATCATTTGGCTATGCCAGGTGAGCGCAAAGCAAAATTAAGAATATTTGACCATGTGTCAATTTATGTGCTTATAGCGGCAAGTTATACGCCAGTATGGCTATCAATACTTGGAGGCATAGGTGGATGGATTGGTTTTGGCGTGATGTGGGCTGTCGCAATAGGTGGATTATTCTATAAATTATTTGCTATTGGTAAGTTTCCCCGTTTGTCTTTAATAATATATTTGGCTATGGGGTGGAGTGTTGTGTTTGTTGCTAAACCTGTGTGGGATGCTACGTCTGCGATAGGGCTTTGGTGGTTATTGATTGAGGGTTTGGCTTACACTGGTGGGGCTGTGTTTTATGCTAATCATAAGAAATATAGATATTTCCATTTTGTGTGGCACTTGTTTGTATTGCTTGGCACGGTGGCGCATTTTATGTTTTTGTGGAAAACATTGTGATTTGTTTTAACATAAGAAGACAGAATAACATAAGAACATAAAAATAAGGTATAATAAATTTTGTTATTATGTTATTATGTCTTTTACGAACTTTACATATTATGATATCAGTAGAAAAATTAACGATAGATTTTACAGGCACTCCATTATTTGAGGAGGTGTCATTTTTGGTGAATCCAAAGGAGAAGATTGCGCTTGTGGGTAAGAATGGAGCGGGTAAGAGTACGATGCTTAAAGTATTTGCAGGATTACAACAATCGTCAGGAGGGCGAGTGTCGATGCCTAAAGATTTCAAGATAGGATATTTGCCACAACACCTGTTGGTGAATGATGATAAGACCGTGATGGATGAAGCAAAGACTGCATTTGGTGATGTGCTTGATACTCAAAAGCGTGTAGAGCGATTGACGCAAGAATTGGCTGAGCGCACTGATTATGAGAGTGCTGAATATACAGACCTTATCGAGAGATTGTCTATAGAGAATGAACGCCTCACCCTTATGGGAGCAGATAATATGATGTCGGAGATAGAGCGTACATTGATAGGTTTGGGATTTTTGCGCACTGATTTCGACCGTCCAACATCCGAATTTTCAGGTGGGTGGCGTATGCGTATTGAATTAGCAAAGATATTGTTGTCGCGTCCTGACCTTTTGTTGCTTGATGAGCCAACTAACCATCTTGATATAGAGTCAATTCGTTGGTTAGAACAGTTTTTGGCTACATCTTCTTCGTCGCTTTTATTAGTATCGCACGATAGAGCCTTTCTTGATGCAGTAACATCGCGCACGATAGAGATTTCGCTTGGACAGATTTATGATTACAAAGTGCCATATACCAAATATGTAGAGTTGCGCAAAGAGCGTAGAGAGCAACAGCTCAGAGCGTATGAGAATCAGCAAAAGGTGATAGCAGATACTGAGGAGTTTATCGAGCGTTTCCGCTATAAAGCCACTAAGGCAGTGCAAGTGCAGTCGCGCATTAAGGCATTAGAGAGATTGGAGCGTATAGAGGTAGATTTAGAGGATAATTCATCGCTTAGATTGAAATTTCCGCCAGCTCCACATTCAGGTGTATTGCCGATAGATATTGAGCATCTCACTAAGGCGTATGGCGACCATGTCGTGCTTAATAATATAGACTTACAGATACACCGAGGCGAGAAAGTGGCATTTGTTGGTAAGAATGGCGAGGGTAAATCTACACTTGTGAAATGTATTATGCAAGAGATAGAGCATAGTGGTACAATGAAATTAGGACATGGTGTTAAAATAGGCTATTTTGCTCAGAATCAAGCATCATTGTTGGACGAGAATTTGACAGTATTTGACACTATTGATTATGTTGCAGTAGGTGATATTCGTACAAAGATACGTGATATTCTTGGTGCATTTATGTTTGGCGGAGAAGCTTCGGATAAAAAAGTTAAAGTGCTTTCAGGTGGCGAGCGTAGTCGTTTGGCAATGATTAAGTTGTTGCTCGAGCCTGTGAACTTATTGATCCTCGATGAGCCAACGAATCACTTGGATATGAGGTCGAAAGATGTGTTGAAAGAGGCAATTCAGGCGTTTGATGGGACGGTTATTATCGTGTCGCACGACCGTGATTTTCTCAATGGATTAGTAACCAAAGTGTATGAATTTGGTGGAGGTAAGGTAAAGACACACTTGGGAGGTATCGATGAATACCTTAGAGCAACAGCCGAAAGTCAACAGTTAACAGCGGGCAGTCAACAGACTGTGGCTACTGGTCAGTCGGTGGTGGTAGAGAAGTCGGAGGGGCGTATCAACTATGAAATGCGTAAGGAGGTCTCTAAAAAGATACGTAAGATTGAGCGTGATATTGAGGGGTTAGAGCGCGATATAGAGAAAGCCGAGACACGCATAGCCGAGATAGAGGCCAAATTTGCCGAGGGAGAAACAGATGAGGCTTTGCTCAAGGAGTACGAACGAACCAAACATACACTTGATGCAAAAATGTATGAATGGGAGTTGTTGTCGGAAGAGGTGGATGGTCTTAAGGCTGATTTGTAGTTTGCTTCTTTTTCTTTTCTGCTAGCCATTTGTGAAGTGCAGCGTGATATTTTGCCGCATTGCTATTATGTTCAGCAAGAGTTACGGCAAAATTATGAGTGCCATTAAAATCAGGATGAGCACACATATATATATAGTTATGCTTTTCGGCATTCAATACAGCATCGATAGTTGCAACACTCGGTAAACGAATTGGCCCAGGAGGCAATCCTGCGTATTTATAGGTGTTGTAAGGGTCATCTACTTTAAGGTGTTCAAATAAAATACGGTTAAGTGTGAAATCTTTTAGTGCATATTTTACCGTTGGGTCACTTTGTAAACGAATGCCTTTGCGTAAACGATTGAGATATAATCCAGCTATGCGCGATTTTTCTGGTTGATAATTAGTCTCTTCTTCTACTATACTTGCAAGTGTAATAACTTCAGGGATTGTTAGTCCGATGCGTTCAGCTTTTTCTCTGCGACTATTAGCATTCCAAAAAGCATCATTTTCTTTTTTTAGTCGTTGCATCAATTTTTCAACCGAAATAGTCCACCATACTTCGTATGTATTACGAATAACAAGTGAGAAAAGGTGTTTTGGTTCGTAACCCAATTCTGCCATTTTTACTTCATCTGTTATAAAATTCATTATTTCGACAGAATCCATCATTAATTGTTTTGAAACTTTTGAAGCAAATTGTTCGGGTAAACGCATATAGTTGATAGT
>JAFYMM010000110.1 GCA_017550055.1 Paludibacteraceae bacterium | reverse complement strand
TGATTATCTTGCGGTTGCCTTTGCTAACGAAGGTGTCGAAATCCGTCAAGCAGGCATCAAACTTCCAATTCTTGTGCTTGACCCAATGGTTTCGGCTCTTCACCACATGTTCAACAATCAGTTAGAGCCAGAGGTCTGTTCGTTCGATTTTTTGGATGTGCTAATTGATGAGGTGCGTCGCCATGGTTTGAAGCATTATCCTATCCACCTTAAATTAGATTCGGGTATGCACCGTGCAGGATTTGAGACTGCTGATTTAGAGCAGCTTGTTTCGATTCTACGTAATCAAGATTATGTCGAAGTGCGTTCGATATTTTCGCATCTTGCAGCTGCCGACGAATTGACACCTGAAATGGATGAATTTACACTTCAGCAAATTGAGTTGTTTGACTCCAATTCAACCTATATTAAGAGTTCATTGCCTTATGGCGACACTATTTTACGCCACACATTGAATACTGCAGGTATCGAACGATTTTCTCAGTATCAATTTGACATGGTGCGACTTGGTATCGGTCTTTGGGGTGTTAGTTGTTGCAACGAAGATCAATTGCGCAATGTTTGTTCTTTCTCAACTCGCATCATGCAACTCAAAGCGGTTAAGGCTGGCGAAACAATAGGGTATAGTCGTCGTGGCGTAGCAGAAAAAGATTCTCTTATAGCACTTTTGCCGTTAGGTTACGCCGATGGAGTTGACCGTCGTCTTGGCAATGGTCGTGGGTCATTCTTTGTGAATGGGCAGAAGGTGTCAACTATAGGTAATATTTGTATGGACCTCACAATGATTGATGTTACAGACCTTGATGTGAAAGTAGGGGATGAGGTAGTGCTTTTCAATGACAAACAAGGTCTTTCTGAAATAGCCAACATCCTTGGCACAATCCCATATGAAGTTCTCACTAGCTTCTCATCACGTGTGCGCCGTGTTTATTATAGGGAGTAGGGAATAGGGAGCAAGGAGCAGGGTGTGAATTATGCATTGTGAACCGGAGGTCACGACCAACGGGAGTAATTGTAAATTATGAATTAATAAAGTGGATACTTATTTAACTATATCATCACCGTCTGAAGCGTTATATAAGGATAAAGGTAGTAAATTTTATGCTTTTGCCTATCCGGTGCAGACTATCGAGCAAATCAAAGAAATTCTTGCTGAAAAGCGGAAGGAATATTATGATGCTCGACATGTTTGCTATGCCTATATGTTGGGGTATGAGCGTGATGTTTTTCGTGCTAACGACGATGGAGAGCCATCAGGAACTGCTGGTCGTCCAATATTGGGACAGATAAATAGTACTAATCTCACCGATATACTCATTATTGTAGTGCGTTATTTTGGGGGTACACTTCTTGGTACGAGCGGACTTATTCAAGCTTACAAAACCTCTGCTGCTGAAGCCATTGCTGCTGCGACAATAGAGGAGCGTATTGTAGAAAAAACATTTGTATCTAAGTTTGGCTATCAAGACCTCAATGCAGTGATGCGTATAATGAAAGATTTTGACCTTGCTATAGTCAATCAAATACAAGAGATGGATTGTACCCTCTATTTCCGTATTCGTTTAGGTGATATAGAACGAGTTAAAGACCGGTTTGATAAGTTAGATTTTGTTTCTTTTGAAGAAGATATAATAGTAGAAGAATAGAAACTTCAATCAATTGTTGATTGAAGTTTTTTATTTTTTTGTATAAATTCAATTGAGAGAATGTGGACTTATTGAAAAACGTATCGAAAAACGATAAAAAGTTTGGCTATTTTGTTTTTTTGTTGTAATTTTGTGCTTTGAATGTATAGTGTTGAATGTATTGCGAGTAGATAGTAAATACATTTGTCTAATGAATTCACTTTTAATAAATTATACTAACATGAAAAAATTCTTTTTTCCTATGCTTGCTGCTGCATTTTTAGCTGCAGGATGCGCTAATTCGCCAAAAGAATTGTCGGCTGGTATTCGTTCTGAAAACCTCGATACTACAGCTGATAAAGGCGCAGACTTCTACCAATACGCTTGTGGCGGTTGGATGGCTCTTAATCCGCTTACTCCTGAGTATGCTCGTTTTGGTTCGTTTGACAAACTTGGTCAAGACAACATTAAACGTTTAAATGACCTTATTGCTGAAATTGCTTCTACTCAACACGAAGCTGGCACTGAAGCTCAAAAAATTGGTGATTTCTATAATGTAGCTATGGACGCTGAACGTCTCAACGCCGAAGGTTGCGAACCAGTAAAAGCTGAACTTCAACGCGTTGCAGAAATTACTGATGTTAAAGAAATTGCTGCTCTTATGGGTGAAGACCTCTACGATATCTTCTTCCAAGTGTATGTAGATGCTGACATCATGGATGCAAAACGTAATCTTATGCAAACTTACCAAGCTGGTATTGGTATGGGCAATCGCGATTACTATTTTGAGTCAGATGACAAAATGATTGAAATTCAAGGAGAATATCTTCTTCACATTGAGAAAATGTTCAAACTTGCAGGTTACACAACACTTCAAGCTAGCGAAGCAGCTCAAGCTGTTATGATGATTGAACGTCAATTGGCTCTTGCTCATTTCTCTCAAACTCAACTTCGTGATTCTTATGCTAACTATCACCTCTATACAGTTGATTCGCTCAAAGCTTCGTTCCCTGGTTTCTGCTGGGATACTTACTTTGCTACACTCGGTTGTGCTGATGTGAAAGAAATTAGCGTATCTCAAGAAGAACCAATTCGTAAGTCAATCGAGATTATGAACACAACTCGCATTGAAGACCTCCGTTATTATATGCAATGGCGTGTGCTTAGCGCAGCTGCTTCTTATATGAGCGACGAATTTGCTACTGAAAAATTCAATTTCTTCGGTCGTGTAATCTCTGGTCGTCAAGAAGAAACTCCACGTTGGAAACGCGCTGTATCAATGGTTGATGGTTCGCTCGGTATGGCAGTAGGTAAACTCTATTGCGAAAAATACTTCCCAGCTGAAGCAAAAACTCGTATGGAAACTCTTTGCGCTAACCTTCTCAAAGCTTATGGCGAACGTATCGACAACCTCGAATGGATGAGCGACGAAACAAAAGCTAAAGCACATGAAAAACTTTCAACATTCTATGTTAAAGTAGGTTACCCTAACAAATGGGAAGACTATACAGCTCTCGAAATCAATCCAGCTGAATCTTATTGGACATTAGTAAAACGCGTGTCTAAATTCAACACAGCTCGCTCAATGGCTAAAATTACTAAACCAGTTGATAAAGAAGATTGGTATATGAATCCACAAACAGTGAACGCATATTACAACCCAACAACCAACGAAATCTGTTTCCCTGCTGGTATTCTTCAATATCCATTCTTCGATATGGAAGCTGACGATGCATTCAACTATGGTGCAATCGGTGTGGTTATTGCTCACGAAGTAACTCACGGTTTCGACGATATGGGTTCTAATTTCGACAAAGATGGTAACTATGCTAACTGGTGGACAGAAGAAGATAAAGCACGCTTCAACGAACGCACAAAAGTGATGGAAGAGTATTTCAATGGCATCAAAGTAAACGAAACAATGTATGCTAACGGCAAAATGTCGCTCGGCGAAAACATTGCTGACCACGGTGGTCTTCAAGTAGCATTCCACGCATTCAAAAATGCAACTGCTGAAAATCCACTTCCAGTGAAAGAAGGTTTCACACCAGAGCAACGTTTCTTCCTTGCTTATTCAAATGTATGGGCAGGTAACATTCGTCCAGAAGAGATTGTTCGTCGCACACTTACTGACGTTCACTCACTTGGCAAATGGCGTGTAAATGGTGCGCTTCCACACATTGCTGCTTGGTACGAAGCATTCAATATCACAGAAGAAGACGCTCTTTATCTTGCTCCAGAAAAACGAGTTTCTATTTGGTAAGATATTGTATATCACATATTAAAATAAGGCTGACTATACGGTTAGCCTTATTTTTTTGTACTAATAAGAGTTTTTGTATTGATTTTTAGGAATATGTCTATTTATTTAGGAAAATAATTAAAAAAATGTCTACTATTTTTAGGAAAAGACACATGCCATACAACTTAACTTTGCAATTGCAAAGTTTGCAAAGTTATGTTAACTTATTAGTAATCTTAGTGTTAATGTGAAAATAGTGTTATTTTATGAGTTTTAGTGCTGAGTGCTATTTTGTTAATAATCAAGTTTTTATGTTGGGAATTGGAACTTTGCAACTTTGCAATTG
>JAFYMM010000020.1 GCA_017550055.1 Paludibacteraceae bacterium | reverse complement strand
GTCGTCGAGGAGTTCACAGTGTTTTAGGCGACCATGGTCGAGGCAGACGCAGTCGAAACGGCCTACGTTGCAGAGTTTGCGGTCGGGTAGGCGGTAGATTTTTTGAATGAATACGTATTTAATGCCTTCTTGGCGGAAATCGAGTTCGCTGACGAAGGTGTCGCCTGAACGGAGTGGGTATTTATATGACATTTCGACGCGGGCAACAACGAAGTCGATTTGTTGTTCGTGTAGTGCGGCGAAACTAATATTGTTTTCGATGAGGAACTCGTGGCGAGTATGCTCGTAGTAGTGTTGATAGTTGGCGTTGTTGACGATGCCTTGTAGGTCGCATTCGTAGTCGCGGACGCGGAATTCTAATGAGTATAGCATAAGGTTGTTTTATTTTTTTAGACAGAATGACATAAAGACATATATTTTTTTCTTTTGCATATACCTCGCTATGCCTAAAGGCATATCTTGGCGGAAGAATGACAAACCATTCGGACTTAATTTTGAAAACAGAATAGTGTACTCTGTTATCTGTTATCTGTACTTTTTACTCTGATGAGGGTTAGTCCATCGCGGAGGGGGAGGATGACTTTTTCGACACGGGGGTCGGTGGCTATGAAGTCGTTGAAGGCCTTGATGGCGATGGTTTGGTAGTCGTTGTGGGCAGGTTGTTCGATGAGAACTTTGCCGTCCCAAAGGGTGTTGTCGGCAAGGATGATGCCTCCGGGATTCATGCGTGGGAGGAGCATGTCGTAGTATTGCTGATAGAGGCGTTTGTCGGCATCGATGAAGGCGAGGTCGAAATTGCCTTCGATTTGAGGGATGATGTCGACGGCATTGCCTATGTGGAGGTGGACTTTGTTGCCGTGAGGAGCAGATTGGAGTTGCTCGCGGATGAAATCTTCGAGTTCGTCGTCGATTTCGATTGTATGTAGTTCGCCATCAGCGGGTAGGCCTTCAGCCATGCAGAGAGCGGAATAGCCAGAGTAGGTGCCAAGCTCGATGATGCGACGTGCGCGGGTCATTTCGACAAGGAGTTTGAGTATGCGCCCTTGGAGGTGGCCCGACATCATGCGAGGGTTGATCATTTGGAGATGAGTTTCGCGCACGACATTGTCGAGATACTCAGGTTGAGGCTCAGAGTGTTGCTCGATGTATTCGTCGATTTGACGGTTAGGGTCTTGGGCGTATTTTTCGGCTTGGGATAGTTTCATTTGTTATATTTTTAGTAGCGATATTTTATTTTAGACAGAATGACATAAAGACAGATTGTTTTTTTCTTACATATGCCTCGCTGAAACTGAAGTTTCATCTTGGCAAATGAATGACAAACCATTCGGATTTATATCTTTAGGCAAGATGATATATTTTTATTCAGTGTAGATGAGTGAACTGAGTTGGTCGGGGTTGAAGATGCGTTGGGCGAGCGATTGTAGGTCGGTAGGGGTGAGTGAGTCGATGAATTGGAAATGCTCGTTGTCGGTTTTTAGTTCTAATCCGTGTAGGTAGGCTTTGCTTAGCCCGAGTATGAGGTTTTCTTTGTTTTGATTGCCGATGAGGACTTGTCCGCGTAGTTGTCGTTTGGCTGTGGCTAATTGGTTGCTGTTGAGCGGAGTAGTGCAAAGGATGTCTAATTGTTGCATACATAGGCGTTTGGCTTTGGCAAGATTGCGAGGGTCGCAACCGAAATAGATGTTCCATACGCCTGTGTCGGTATAGTTGGTTACGTTGCTTTCGATTGTGTAGCAGAGTCCGTTGCGCTCGCGTAGGGCGAGATTGAGGCGAGAACTCATGTTGGGACCACCAAGTATGTTGTTGAGCAAGAGCATGGTTAGGCGTTCGTGCGACGACATAGGGATGCAACGATTGCCGATGATGCAGTGGGCTTGGTAGGTGTCGCGAGGGGTGGTGCGATGGGTTGGGGTGTAGGGTTGAGGAGCTTGACGAGTTGAGAGTTGAGAGTTGAAAGTTGAGAGTTGAGAACCCTCTCTACCTGTGGCGACTCCTCCTAAAGCAGGGATAGTGAAATATTTTTCAACTTTTTTAATGAACCAGTCGGGTTTGATGTTGCCCATGGCGAATACGACCATGCGGTCGGGGGTATAGTTGCGACGGACAAAGGCTTGTATGCGCTCGGAATTGAATGTTTCGAGGCTTTGTTCTGAGCCGAGGATATTGCGTCCGATGGGGTCGTGAGGGAATAGGAGCTCTTCGAATTCGTCGTAGATAAGTTCGGATGGAGAGTCGTTGTAGCTCTGGATTTCGTCGAGGACGACATCGCGTTCTTTTTCGATTTCGTTTTCGGGGAATGTGGAATTTAGTACGATGTCGGCTAATAGAGATATGGCGCGTTCGGTGTATTCGGTTGGTACAGTGGCATATATGTATGTTTCTTCCTTGGTGGTGTAGGCGTCGAGTTGTCCGCCGATGCTTTCGAGCCAATTGATTATGTGCCAAGCTCGGCGGTGTTTTGTGCCTTTGAAAAGTAGGTGCTCGACAAAATGCGCCATGCCACTCTCGTCGGGTAGTTCGTCGCGAGTGCCAGTGTTGATGGCTACACCTATGTAGCTAATTGGCATTGTGTCAGGTAGATGTAGTACGCGAATGCCGTTGGTGGTTGTGAATTGAGTATTGCGAATTGAGAAATCCATTGTGCCTCGAATTAAATATGCAAAGGTAC
>JAFYMM010000019.1 GCA_017550055.1 Paludibacteraceae bacterium | reverse complement strand
GTCAAGCGCAACAACCGCCTTCTTCCATGCCTCAATCAACGCCACCAAATCGTCTATCGTAACTTCATCTATCGTCTTACCCCAATACTCCAACAATTTGTCGTATGCCCAAGTCCACTCATAATCGTAATAATTCTTATGCATCATCGCAAATTGTTGTTCTATATCACTCAACGACAATTTACCAGCAACAACATTTTTCACCAAACCATCAATCTCACTTTGTGGGGCTATAAGTCCCGACACATCAAGCCACTCACCTCTACCAATCGTATATGTTGGCACCAATCTGTCACGCAACTCTTTAATTGTTTTTATAGGTTCTCTTCCTATACGAGAAATAAGCGAGTTACCCAAAAATTTAGTTATTGCCATCTCATACAACTCAACACCACGCACCAAACTCGAATTCTTTATTCTGCAATTCTGATAAGAATAAACTTCATTATTTGCTCCTGCCATTCGTTGTATTCCCTTGAGCAACGCCACTGCACGATACATTTTCTGTATCGTATAAGGACTCAATAAGTTAAAGTTTATTTGGTCAATCTTTTTTAAATCTTTACGATTATCTCGTTTAGGCCATTTTTGTGCATCACGCACCGTACCCACCGAACGCAAATTCACACCTGGCACTAAATAACTCTCGGTAGCATTTTCTATCAAATACGAAAATGGCAATTCGCTTGTATCTGAATGTTTAGTATGACGTCCCATTACCAATGTGAATGCGCCTATACGCGCTGGCCATAATATATACGAATCACTCGTTGTCTTCGAACCACGCTCTGCCATACCCTGATGTATTGGCCCTAACTTATACATGTGGTTACTTTGGTTCGAACCTGAACCTGCATTCAAAAACGAATACATACCTGCTATCAAAAGACTCGATTTATGATGCGACACTGTATATGGTCCTGCAAATATCGCTGTTGCCTCGCCATGAAAACCTTGACAATTAGAGAAAAACAACGAATCTACTGCCGAATAGTGTTTACCCATCACTGTGCCTTGCCCTACAAAACAACAACTTACCAATGTCGAATCCGTAATATCAACACCCGAACACAATATAAAATCATTGCATTTCACTCCAGAGCCAATATGCACTGGTGCATAACAATTAGAATTTATCGAACCGTTTTTCAATTTCGACACTCCCCTCAAAGTAGCACAATCGCCTATACGCACATTTTTAATTGTACCACAATTCACGATACGCACATTATCCCCTATCTTTCCAACCTCACTCTTCTGATTTTCAACATATTCATCTATCAAACGCTCTAATTCTGCAATCATCTCACGCTCATGACGATACAATGTCAATATATACGCCAAATGCGCCGAAAGATTGTCATAAATTGGCACCTCACGTCCTCCCGATTCATTCATCACAGGCACACGAACCCCATTACCAAATGTTGTCTCGCCATCTACTACTATCAAATTAGTATTTTCTATAAATACATCATTACCAATCTCATAGTTAGCTATATAGTTATG
>JAFYMM010000109.1 GCA_017550055.1 Paludibacteraceae bacterium | reverse complement strand
TATCATCACGTTCTTCTTTTATTTTTTCAATCAACGTTTCCTTTTCTCTATTAAATATTTCTTCGTCAAATTTTTCATTCTTAATTTTGGGATTTAATATAATGCTGCACAATATTTCACATGCTTTCTCAATATTATCTTCACCCATATTCATGATTGTTCCTTTGCCATGTTCTTTTTCGATTTTCTCCATAGCAAGTTGTAATGCCTTCAATTTATCAGCCGAAGGTGATTTTTTTTCAATTTGTTCTGCCATAATATATTAAAATTAGATTATTTATTTAAAATTTGTTCTGCATGATTTGCAGTTTTCACCTCTTTAGGCGAAATAATACGTTCAATTACCCCTTCTTCATTAAAAATAAAAGTTGTTCGAAGGGTCCCCATATATGTTTTGCCACACATTTTCTTTTCAGCCCACACTCCAAATGTTTCAACCAAAGTATGTTCTGTGTCAGAAATTAAATCAAATGGCAATTCATTCTTTTCAATGAATTTCAAATGACGTTTAGCCTCATCCACACTTACTCCAATCACTTTATAGCCTTGAGCTCTCAATTCTTCATAGCCATCACGAAGACTACAAGCTTGAGCTGTGCAACCAGGCGTCATATCTTTTGGATAAAAATACAATACAACTTTTTGTCCCCTTAAATTTTCGGCCTTAATAGGATTTCCATTTTGGTCTAATCCTAAATAATCAGGCATTTTATCTCCTATTTGCATAACATTATATTTATTTTATATTCGACCTACAAAGATAATAAATAAATCTGAAATATTTATACAAAATTAACGCCAATCTATTGGATTTTTTCCATTAAATTGTAAATAATTATTTGCTGCTCGAAATTGCATTGATCCCCAAAATGAATCATTTCGCAAACGGCCAAATCCTTTATAAACAAAATTTATATCATTTTCAATCAATTCGCCTTTGTTATCTATACTCAATGCGCAACCCTTCATTTTCGAGAAATTTGAAGTTTTTCCCCATGATAGTCCAGATGGATGCGTTGATATATATGTTTTATGTTTTGTTTTATCTATAAGTTTTGCTTTTGATGCAGCGCTTTTTCCCCATAACATAAAAACAATATTATTAAATTTTTCGCTTAATAAAGAAATTACAGTGTCTGTAAATTGTTGCCATCCAAATGCTTCATGGCTACCTGCCTTACCTTTTTCAACCGTAAGTGTCGCATTTAATAACAATACTCCTTGCTGTGCCCAACGTTCAAGATTATTTCCAGGTAAAGGCTCTGTTTGAAATTCCATAGCTATTTCCTGAAAAATATGATTGAGCGAACCTGGCATTTGGTATATATCTGGCACAGAAAAAGCCAACCCTTGCGCTTGGCCTGGTTCATGGTATGGGTCTTGTCCTAAAATAACTACTTTTACATCTTCAGGTGCGCACAATTCGAATGCTCTAAATAAATTTTTACGTATAGGATAAACGACTGAATTTAAATATGCAGCATCAACTTTTTGGGTTAATTCTAAAAAATACTCTTTATTAAATTCATCATCCAACAAGTATCTCCACTTTTCGGGCATTAAATCTTTCATAATAATTCTAAAAAAGACCTCAGACTAAATGTCTAAGGTCTTTTGATTTGATTTGATTATAATTAATGATTAGCTATTTTAGTAACATATACTTGACCTCCTGCATATCTAGTTTTCACTACAAATACATTGTGGTTTGTATTTTCAATAGCAATGGCATTATGTCCAGCAATAATCAAACGACCCATCACATCATAAACTTCAATCTCAGCACCTTCTGCGTAAATAATATCATTTGCAATAAATAAAATATTATCTGAAGCTATATCTTCAATTGCATCAATATCTTTAATTTCAATAGTAGGTATTATGCTTGTGTAATAGCCGTTAAGATAATAATTGCCCACTATTTCCGATTTGTCTTCTTGCCATTCAAATGAAGCATCAACTGCTATAGAATCAGTTCCTTGGTAAATAAAGAAACGAGTTACTGTTTCATCTTGTACAACTTCTTCTACTGCTTTATATGTAAAATCAGTCAATTTAACAAGTTTTGATGCATATTCGTCTGAAGCAAGTAATTGAGCAATGGTAACTTCTGTAGGTTTAACCTTAATAGCTCCTGTTGATGCAAGTTCAACTCCTGTACTGTCAAGTTCTAAATAATTAGATACTCCAAAGTTGATAATGCCATCGCTTGAAACTGTGGTTTTAACTGCTTCTGAATAGAATCCAGAAATAGAAGTGATAGCATCTCCTACGTTGCAAGAAGTTGTGCCTTTAAGAAGCAAAGAGCCTGTTTCGTCTGCAACAAAAATAATGTATTGTGTTTGGTCCTCATCTCCAACTGCACTAATTGTGTCAATGCCTGTGATGGTAACAGGATTATTAAAACCATATTTTACAACAGAAGAAATTGAAGCTCCAAATTCAACCATTTCGGCTATATTGTCAAAACTATAATAGTTGGCGATGAAGCCTTTTTCTGAAAGTGGCACGATTACAGGCTTATCTGATTTTACCATCCACAATGGAATGTCAAGAATTCCTGTTATCACAAAACTATCTCCTGTTTTAGGCAAATATGTTAAATCTAATAATATTGGATAACTATCGCCATACATCGATGTAAAAGTTGCAGGAGCAATGTTATGTGCTTGTTGTTCTGGTGTTGCATTTCCAGTTAAAGTAACATAACCATTAAGTGCTGCTGGCAAATATTCATAATAATTTAGCATTGAAATTTCTTCTGGTGAAATTGGTAGAAAATTCACTTCTCCTTCTGAAATAAAAGTAGTCTCGTGATCATCAACTGTTAATAAAGAAAGGATGTAATCATTGCCTTTCTTTGCTTGAGGAGAAAATTGTGCAGTCGAAGATTTCAAGTTAATATAGTCTCCAATTTTCAAAGCTTTATCAGTGTCATTTTCTGTATTTAAAAGAACTCGAATGGCTGAATAATTCACTAAATATTTACCAGAACCATTCATGATGGTAATGTAAGTTTTGCCATTATAATTTTCTTTATGCAATACTTGTGCTGTTAAATCTAAAGGAATATTTTCTGTTAAAGCTGTTGCTTTTAGTGATTTTATTTCAGTAAAAGCTTCCGAAATATAATCAGATTGTGTTAGTTGCAATTGACAACCTCCACCATATTTGCTTGTACATAGAGCTTGAGTGATAATCAACGTGTTTGGATACACTGATTGATCTAATCCAGATATACGGAAGTTTTTCAAAGTATCTTCTCCTTGAACCAAATACGATGCAAATTTTTTCTCTACATAAACTGTTTTAGCTTCGTCTAAAGAAACAATTTTTCCAACGTAGTCTTCTGGATTGTCTAATAATTGACGAACTGTAGTTTTTATTGTTGTAGGTTTATAATCAGTCGAGTTGCTGTATTCTGCTGTAAAACCAATAAACTCAAGTATATCCATGTCAAGTGATGGTTCTAATTGAGGCATAGTTGTATATGCTGCATATCCAAATTTCGCTGTATATTTCTTGAATACATCACCTGGTTTCACTGGTGGAGTTTCTGGATATTCTTCTAACCCAGCAAGGCGTTCTTCTTGAAATTTTTTAAAATGATAGTTGTAATTTACGCATGTAGCGGTGCCTGATTTGTCTTTGAGTACATAGTAAGATTCCATAATATACTCTACTACAACATCTCCTGTGATAGTTACATTATCGCCTGCAACTAAATCTGTTGCAGCATTCATATCTGCAATAGTAGCAAAAGTGTAGTCTGCCGCATTGATGCCAAGTGCCATTGCTAGCACTATTGATAATGCTGTAATACGCTGAATCAAAGTAGAAAATAGTTTCATAAAAATTTATTTTTTATGTTAATAAATAAAATAATTGCTATCTTGTAAAACACTACAAAGATAGCAATTATTTTTCTAATGAACAAAAATTATTTATTGTTTTTCAATCATTGCAATTGCACCGCCAAGTTCAACATTGTCGCCTTGTTGTTTTTTAGCTTCAATCATTACGCCATCGTATGGAGCTTTGATTTCTTCGATGCCGTGGTTAGTTTGAAGACCGCACAAGAATTCGCCTTGTTTGAATTTTTTATTTTTAGCAGGAGTAATGTTTGTACGAGCTGAAAGTTCCCACAATACGCGACCTGCAACTGGTGCTTTAAGTGGTTCTGCATTAGGGTGAAGAAGTTTTTGTGCGTCAACTTTAGCGCCTGCCGAACCTTGCATTTTAGCTGCAATTTTTTCTTCCAATTCTTTGTTGAAACGGCGTTTAGCTTCGCCTGATTTGAATTCACGATATTGTTTGTCGTGCATTGCAAATTCAAAGAGTTCTTCGTCGTCTTGACCACGGTCCCAACCAAGTTCTTCCATTTCTTTGATGTATTGAGGCAATACGTTAGGATAGTTATCTTGTGGGTTACCTGTGAAGAATTCAAGATTTTTAGATTTAGCAAGTTCAATGATTTCTGGGTCAAGTTTACCAGGCAATTGACCTGCTTTACCAAGAATCATATCCCAAGTGTTAGCGTCAATCATTGACCAACGTTCGCCACCGCGGCTCATTGCAAATACGTTCATCAATGCAACGTTTTTAACATATTGAGAGAATGGAGTAACCAATGGTGGGTTACCAAGTTTAGGCCAAATATATTTCACTTCGTCAAAGAGTTGAACGAGCAATTCGTCTTCGTTCAATTCTGCTTTGCCTTGTGCTTTGAGGTTAGAGTTGATAGCTGCGTGAACACCTTTCAAGTCTGCCATCAAAGAACCCATCATACCACCAGGAAGACCGCAACCTACGAGCAATGAAGACATGAAACGGTTACGTGGGTCAATGAAGTAACCCAAGAAGTCATCCATAAAGCTTTGCGTCAAGCGACGTGCTTCCATATAAGCTTTCATGTTGATTTCTGGCACTTTGAAGCCTTCTGCTTTGAACATTTCGCTGATAGTGATAACGTCTGGGTGAACCATACCCCAAGAAAGTGGTTCCATTGCAACGTCAAACACATCACCACCTGCTTTAGCTACTTCAAGCATAGAAGCCACTGAGAAACCAGGACCTGTATGACCGTGATATTGAACTACGATTTCTGGGTGATTAGTTTTGATAGATTTCACAATTTGACCGAGCACTGTTGGACGACCGATACCTGCCATATCTTTCAAGCAGATTTCTTGTGCGCCTTCAGCAATAAGTTTCTCAGCCATATTGATGTAATATTCAGCAGTGTGCACTTGTGAGTGAGTGATACACATTGTTGCTTGAGCTGTCATACCTGCAGCTTTTGCCCATTTAATAGAAGCAGCAATGTTACGTACGTCGTTCAAACCGCAGAAAATACGAGTGATATCCACACCTTGTGCATGTTTCACTTTGTACATCAATTCACGTACGTCTGCTGGCACTGGGTTCATACGCAATGCGTTCAAACCACGGTCAAGCATGTGTGTTTTAATACCTGCTTCGTTAAAAGGTTTGGTAAATGTACGAACCGCAAGGTTTGGGTTTTCACCATATAATAAATTCACTTGTTCTGATGCACCACCATTAGTTTCTACGCGAGCAAAACAGCCCATATCGATAATAACTGGTGCAATTTGTGCCAATTGATCTTTACGAGGCACATATTTACCTGACGATTGCCACATGTCACGGTAAACCAAGCTAAATTGAATTTCTCTTGCCATTGTTTTCTGTTTTTATAATTAGATTATTAGGTTTATTATCCTATGATTTTAGACATAGATTTTTTCTCATTATTTGAGCATGTAAATTTCGTAATTATTTTTGAATTGACCAAATTTTAAAATATGTTTTTCAACATGTTTTAAAAAAACAAAAAATCTCAACTCCCAACTTTCAACTCCACCCATTTTCTACCTTTCTCACCATCTGAATCACCATAACTTTTAGAAGAAAAATTGGTGATAATTTGCTCATAACCACCAGTATCTTCTTTTGTAAGCGTATGATTTGTATGTTCATGACCTGCTAAAACAAGTTCTACATTATACTTTTTTACTATTCCTTCATAAAACCAACGCACAATAAGATTATTGAATTTACTACGAGCAGAACGCAATGGATGATGCAATGCAACTATCTTTTTTACAGCATTCTCGGCATTTTCCAATCTACACTTCAACCATTTACGCTGCTTAAACTGACGAAATATCGGTTGATTAGAATCAAGAATATAGAGATGTATTTCGCCAAAGTCCAATTCACAACAACCAATTTTTGGAGCTTTATTATCCTCTAAAAAATAAGGAAAAGTATAGAAAAATCGTTCATCAGGGTATTTATTTAATCCTTTGTGATAATCATGATTCCCTACTATTGATATAATAGGCACCGACGTGCGCAATGGCTCGAACGAATGGAAATAAATATCCCATTTATCTTGATGCGGACGATCAATAAGGTCTCCTAATTGCAACACAAAATCC
>JAFYMM010000108.1 GCA_017550055.1 Paludibacteraceae bacterium | reverse complement strand
TACTATAACCGAATGTGCACAAAACCCCCTCCGGAATATCAGGCAAATCCGGAACATCCGCCCAACAAAAAAAACATTCCCAACTCCCTACTCCTTGCTCCCTCCTCATTCTCTTTTGGCACACCGATTGTATTATATAAAGTTAGAGGCTCAAATCGCAAAAACAAGCCTCAAAACACCCTATTCGTGCCATATTGTCATTATAGACATAAGATATAAGACGCAAGACATAAGACATAATGGCACAAAAAAAATCAACAATTGCATTTTTTAACAACGCTATTCATAACCATATTTATAATTATCAAACTAACTATAATTATGAATTATGACTTATGCATTATGAATTAAGTATATGTTCAATCTACTATACGACCAAAACGATGCCCACACAGAGATGATTCCGCTACTCGACGAAAGCGAAGACTCTCCAATCGAATGCCAAGACAACGACGTACTTCCGCTCTTGCCTTTGCGCAATATGATTTTGTTTCCTAAAGTGGTGATGCCTATCACCGTAGGACGCAAAAAGAGCCTACGCCTCGTGCGCGAAGTTTACCAAAAAGAGGGCGAACTCTTTGTCGGCACTCAAATAAATGCTAAAGTCGAAAATCCTGCATTGCAAGACATCTACCCTATGGGTACGGTGGCTCGCATCGTCCGCATTCTCGAAATGCCCGACGGCACTACTACCGTAATACTACAAGGCAAAAAACGTGCTACGGCTACTGAATTGGTATCCGAATCTCCATTCCACACCGTGCGCATCAACATCATGGACGAAACTGAGCCTGCTGCCGACGACCGCGTATTCACCGCCCTTGTCGAAGCTCTCAAAGAGTTGGCTATCCGCATCATCAAGAATTCTAATTCTATCCCTGACGAAGCCACTTTCGCCATCCGCAACATCGAGAAGCCTATCAGCCTCATCAATTTCATCTGCTCTAATTTCAGCATCTCGCTCAGCGACAAGGTCAAACTCCTCGAGCTTAACGACCTCACCGAGCGTGGCTATCTACTCCTTGATATTCTCACCAAAGAATCTCAACTCCTTGAAATCAAAGCTTCTATACAAAACAAAGCTCGTCTCGACATCGACCAACAACAACGCGAATATTACCTTCAACAACAAATGAAGACTATTCAAGAAGAGTTGGGCGGCGACACCGCAAGTCAAGACGTACAAGCTCTAAAAGAGAAGGCTAAAACTAAAAAATGGAGCGACAAAGTACGAGAAACTTTCGAACGAGAAATACGTAAACTCGAGCGCATGCACCCTAACTCACCAGACTTCTCGGTGCAACTCACCTATGTCGAAACTATCGTAAATCTCCCTTGGAACGAGTTTACTAAAGATAATTTCGATCTCAAAAAGGCTCAAAAAGTGCTCGACCGCGACCATTTTGGCATGGAAAAGGTTAAAGATCGCATCATTGAGCACCTCGCTGTACTCAAACTCAAAGGCGACCTCAAATCGCCTATCATCTGCCTCTATGGCCCTCCGGGTGTTGGTAAAACTTCTCTCGGCAAATCTATTGCCGAAACTCTCGGTCGTAAATATGTCCGCGTATCGCTCGGTGGTTTGCACGACGAAGCCGAAATCCGTGGTCACCGTCGCACTTATATCGGTGCTATGCCTGGTCGCATCATCCAAAATCTCAACAAATGTGGCTCATCTAACCCAGTATTCGTGCTTGACGAAATAGACAAAGTAAACTCAGATTTCAAAGGCGACCCAGCCTCTGCACTTCTCGAAGTACTTGACCCTGAACAAAATAATGCGTTCCACGACAATTTCCTCGATATCGACTACGATTTATCAAACGTACTCTTCATCGCTACTGCCAACGACCTCAACACAATCTCCAAACCTCTTCTCGACCGTATGGAGCTCATCGAGGTAAGTGGCTATATCACAGAGGAAAAAATCGAAATTGCAACTCGCCACTTGATACCAAAACAACTTGAAATTCACGGTATTAAAAAGAACCAACTTAAGTTCACCAAACCTGCGGTAAAAGCAATCGTGGACAACTATACTCGCGAAAGTGGTGTCCGCTCTCTCGACCGCACTATTGCTAAAATTATGCGCAAAGTGGCCAAAAATATCGCTATCGACCCAGAATTCACTGCTACAATCAAACCACAAGACCTTCAAGAATACCTCGGCGTATCGCATATCGACCACGATATGTACGACATTAGCGAATATTGTGGTGTAGTTACAGGTCTTGCTTGGACTCAAGTAGGTGGCGAAATTCTCTACATCGAATCGTCAATCAACACACAAAAAGGTGGCAAACTCTCGCTCACTGGCAATCTCGGCGATGTGATGAAAGAATCGGCTCAATTGGCTCTCGAATATATCAAATCACACAATACTCAATTAGGTATCAGTGACGAAGCTCTTGAAAACCACAGCATACACATTCACGTCCCAGAAGGAGCAACCCCTAAAGATGGTCCATCTGCAGGTATAGCAATCCTCACAGCTTTGGTATCAAGCTTCACAGGCAAAAAGGTTAAAAACCGCCTTGCTATGACTGGCGAAATCACCCTCCGAGGCAAACTCCTCCCTGTAGGTGGTATCAAAGAGAAGATTCTTGCAGCCAAACGCGCAGGCATCAAAGAGATTATCCTCTGCGTCGACAACCAAAAAGACGTAAACGAAATTCAACAAGAATATCTCGACGGACTCCAATTCCACTTCGTCCGCAACATGGCAGACGCCCTCGCAATCGCCATCGAGAAATAATCAACAATAAAAATGAGGGTGTGTCAAAACTCATTTCTGAAAAAGAT
>JAFYMM010000107.1 GCA_017550055.1 Paludibacteraceae bacterium | reverse complement strand
GTATGCAACGTAAATACTTTAATTATGGAATGGATAATGCTTTTGGATTTGATTATTCTCAAGGTGCAGTGATGGGTGCAGACCTTGAATTGAATATTGATGAATGGTCGAAAGCAATGCAAGAGGGTGGATATAACCTTTTGTTTGGTGCATCTTATGTAAGCAAATATGATCCAGATGAAGTTATTCAACCAAGTCCATTGTATAAACTCAATTTGCCTCAATTTGTTGGAGCAGGTGATGTTAGATTGCGTTTCCAAAAAGGTGGTTGGAATGCTTTGGTAGAATATGCTTACAAAGCCAATGACCCATCTGCAGATAATGGATATATCTATAAACCAGGTACAGCAGCTATGATGTCGTTGTCATATTCAGAACGAGGTATGAGTTTCTTGTTGCAAGCTAAACGCTCTGAGAATATGTCGTTCCGTTCGGATCGTACTGGTTCTGGTATCGGTGGCTTTATTAACCATATGCCAGCTTTTTCTATGACACATACTTATGCTCTTGCTGCGATGTATCCTTATGCAACACAATATGGTACTCCATCAGCACGCGGAGAATGGGCATTCCAAGCAGAAGCTCGTTATACATTTAAACGTAAAACTACTATGGGTGGTAAATATGGTACAAGTTTCCGCTTGAATGGTACTTATATCCGTGGTATTAAGGCTGACCCAATTGAAGTGAATGCAACAGGAACATTGCAAGGTACAGATGGTTACACATCTCCATTCTTTGCTATGGGTGATGAGACATATTATCTTGATGTACACTTGGAATTTGCTAAAAAAATCACAAAAACATTCTCTATGACAGCATTGTATATGTATCAACAATACAACCAAGCAGTTGTAGAAGGTCACGGATTTGAGTCATCTTTCAAAGGTGCTAAAGTTTCAGACATAGTAAATTCTCATATTGCAATTGCAGAGTTGAAATATAAACCATCGAAAAACATTGGTATGCGTGGTGAGTTACAATATTTGTTTACTCGTCAAGATCGTGGTCAATGGGTATACGCATTGTATGAAATTTCGTTGTTTCAACAAGCAATGATTGAAGTTTCAGACCTTTATAATATTGATGAAACAAAACAACACTATTATAAAGTAGCTGCATCATACAACTGGGGTACACACCGTGTGCAATTGGCTTATGGACGTACACGTGCAGGTTATAACTGTTCGGGTGGTGTTTGCCGTTATGTGCCAGCATCTAAAGGTTTGTCATTGTCTTATAGCGTTAGTTTCTAATCCTCAATTTATCTAAATTATGAAAATAAAAAGTTTTATTTTTAGTCTTTTGGCAGCAGTGGTAGTTGCGTTTGCTGCTTGTGATGTTGTACCTGAAGATGATAGATTGGTTGAGGTTCCTCTTAATCCATCTGATCGTACTGTTTTGTTGATTGAATTTACAGGAAATAGATGTGTGAATTGTCCAGGTGCGGCTATGGTAGCACATGAGATGATAGACTTAGTTCCTGAGAATATCGTTGTTGTTGGTATGCACCCAGAAGGTATTGCATATACAGACCCAATGGTTTCTACTGTAGATCTTCGTTCGGCAGAGGCGATGGAGTATCTATCTTATTATGGTGGCTCTGTTAGTACAGGTTTGCCTGTAGGTGTTATCAATGGACGTAAATTTAATAATACATATTTGCTTGGAAGTTCAACTTGGACTGCAAATGTTTTTGCACAAAGAGAAATTGCTCCAGATTGTTTTGTGAAATTGAGTCATTCAGTAGAAAATGGTAATCATAAAGTGATTGCACAACTTGAACCTCAAGTGGCAATGGATTATGAAGTGTCATTGCAATATTGGTTGGTTGAAAGTGGTATTGTTGGTCCTCAATCAATTTCAGAGACCTTGAAAGCTTCTTATTTGGAAAAACATCCAAATGCACAAATGGGTCATTCTTCTGTGAATAATTATGAGCATAATCATGTATTCCGTGGAGCATTGAATGGTTTGTGGGGTGAAGAACTTGGTAAATTGGCAGAAGCAAAAGAAGTTGCTTGCTCATTTGAAGTTGATGCAAAATATGTAACAGATAATTGTTCTGTAGTTGCAGTTCTTATCAATACTCAAACAAAAGAGGTTGTTCAAGCTGCTGAAATTTCTCTCGGAGCTGGAGCTCACTAATATTATTGTGATAATTAAATAATTTATTAACAAATTGGCTTAAAGAGCCAAATAAACAATTTGAACTATGAAAACTTTAAAATTCTTTTTGATGGCAATTGTTGCCGTAGTATTTTTTGCTTGTACTCCACAAGAAACAGGACCATCTTTTTCTGTAATGTATAACGGTCAAGAAATTGCAGAAGGTGCTGTTATTGATGTAACTATGGATCACTACGAATGGGGTGAGATAGTTGCTCATGTTATTTTGAGAAATAATGCTTCAGGAACTGAAACTTTTACTATGAAAGAGGTACGTAATTATGATTATACAAAATATATACCTTCTTTTTGTGTAAATTTGTGTATGATGGGCAATGGTGAAAAAGAACAAACTTGGGAAGTAGGTGAGCTTGGTTCAGGTGAAGAATTTGCTGACTTGGCTATGCACCTTCGCGTTGCTGACCAACCTGCAGCTAATTGCCCTGGTACATTTACTTTCTCTAATGGCAAAGAGTCACTTTCATTTACTTTCAACTTTATTTATGATCCTGCTCTTATTCCAGCAGAATAATTTAGAATAGAAAACACTTTTATTTTATGAAATTTAATTTTAAACAAATTTTATTTGTTATTGTAGCAATTTTGTTTGTTGCTTGTGGCCCTGACGGAGGAGGTATAGAGCAACCAGTTGATAATAAGCCAGACAAAGATTTGGATACAACTATACAGTTTGCATTACAATATTGTGAAGATACAATTCTTACAGCATTGGGTCAAGAATATTCTGAAACTGTTTTTGAGCAATCTGCTGCTATTAAATTGACAGAAGCACAGTTGAATGCATTTGTATTGAATCGTATAATTAAAATGTCGGTAGGCTTGCATGGTCAAGATAAAAATTCAGTTTCAACTCAATATTCTGGTTTGAAATTTTGGATTAGAGAGGAATTGAATGGTGAGGATCTTTGGAGTCAAGAATTTATAGGAGATATTAATTTAATGTCTTGGAATGAAATGATTTTGTCTCCATATTTCAAGATTAAAGAACCTGTTTATGACCTTTATATTGGTTACACTATTCATGCTAATGGTCTTATTATTGGTTGCGATGGATCGCAAACACCAGTAAAAGATGGATGCTATATTTATGATTGCGCATCAAAACGTTGGATTCAACATACTGAAATGGGTAATATGTGTGTAAAATGTGTTGTTTCTGGTGAAAATATGCCTCAAAATGATGCGGCATTGGTTGCTATAGAAACCGCAGAATATGCAAAACCAAATGTTGGTTATACTTTTGTTGCAACAATAGCAAATAAAGCTCTTGAGCCATTGAATTCATTTGATATTGTGGTTAAATCAGGGAAAAATGAATATTTCCGCCAAAATATTCAATTGGAAAAAGCACTCAATAGAGACGAGCAATATGTATTCTTCGTTAAAGATATTAAATTGCCAAAAGAGGGAGAGATTGATTTAGAGTATGTAGTTGAAAATGTAAATGGTGCAGAACTTGATGATAACGTAGACGATAATACTATTGTAGTTAAAACAGTAGTAGCTAAGAATTTGGTAGATAGAGTGATTTTACTTGAAAATATGACAGGTGATGCTTGCTCGAATTGTCCTGCAGGTCATGCTTATATTGAAGCTGCAATAGAAGAAGTTGGTGCAGATAAATGTATTTGGGTAGCACACCATGCTGGATATAATGCTGGTAAATACACTTCAAATCAAAGTGACACTATTGCAAGTTTGTTCTATAATACTCAGATGTCATATGCTCCTGGTTTGATGATAAATAGAACTAATCTTTTGTCTGTAGGTGTTACTACTTCAGGTACTCCTGGTGGTCCTATTTTCTCTGTGAACGAAGTAGCTTCTCGTGGTTTGCTTGCAGATTATTTCAGTATGATGCAATCTGAAATGTCGCCAGTAGCACTTGATGTTCAACATGCTTATAATGCAGAAACTAGAGAATTGGAAGTGACTGTTAAAGGTGATGTTTTAGCTAAATTGCCAAATCAAGATCGTTTGTCTGTTGGTATTGCTTTATTGGAAGATGAGCTTAAAGGCTCTCAAGCTGGGGTATCTGGAACATATTATCACAATCATGTTTGCCGTGATGGTGTAGTGTCTATATTAGGTGAAGTTGTTAATGCTGGTGGAAATTCGTTTGAGATTACAAGAAAGAAAACATTAAAAGATGCATTTGTACCTGAAAATATGACAATCGTGGTTTGGGTTGGAAATAAACCTACAAAAATTAATGATGCTAATGATTATGAGGTATATCAATCTTATAAAGTTAAGCTTGTAAAGTAATATAATTTTGCTGAAATAAAAAATAGGCTAGCCTTGAAAGGTTAGCCTATTTTTTTTTGTGTATTAGTTTGTACTCCCATGCGGAATCGAACCGCAACCAAAGGAACCGGAATCCTTCATTCTATCCATTAAACTATGGGAGCGTTTTTTTAGTGTATAGCGGGTAGTGTATAGTGTATAGTGTATAGAGTAATAATATAAAAAGGTGGTATCGAGTATGACACCACCTTTTGTTTTATGAATTAGAATTCGATTGTTTCGTTGTTTTGTGGAGCTACAGGTTGTTCTGCTGGGCGTTCGTTGTTTTCTGGACGAGGACGGCGTTCGCCACGGTCGTTGCGTTCTGGACGAGGACGGCGTTCGCCACGGTCAGCACGCTCTGGGCGAGGGCGACGTTCTTGCTCTACATAACCTTCAGGTTTTTCTTTCAATACTTTAGCAGAAAGTTTGAATTTACCTGTTTTAGGGTCGATTTCGAGGAGTTTAACATCGATTTTGTCGCCTTCTTTGATGCCTGTTTCTTCCATAGTTTCGAAACGACGCCAGTCGATTTCAGAAATGTGGAGGAGGCCTTCTTTGCCAGGCATGAACTCTACGAAGCAACCATAAGCCATGATAGATTTAACTTTAGAAGTATAAGTTTCGCCTACTTCAGGGATTGCTACAATAGCTTTGATTTGAGCTACAGCAGAGTCGATTTGAGCTTTGTTAGTACCTGCGATTTCTACGCGGCCACCTTCTTCAACTTCTTCGATAGTAACCACTGCGCCAGATTCAGCTTGGATGCCTTGGATGATTTTACCGCCAGGGCCGATAACTGCACCGATGAGTTCTTTAGGAATCATCATAGTTACGATGCGTGGAGCGTGTGGTTTGAGGTCTGGACGTGGTTCAGCAAGAGTTTCTTGGATTTTGTCGAGGATGTGCATACGTCCGTCGCGAGCTTGTTGAAGAGCTTTTTCGAGGATTTCGTAGCTAAGACCATCAACTTTGATGTCCATTTGAGTAGCAGTGATACCATCGCGAGTACCTGTTACTTTGAAGTCCATATCGCCAAGGTGGTCTTCGTCGCCGAGGATGTCGCTGAGGACAGCGTAGTTAGTACCTTTGTTTTCAGAGATAAGACCCATTGCGATACCTGTTACAGGTTTGTGGATAGGTACACCAGCATCCATAAGAGCAAGACAGCCTGCACATACAGTTGCCATAGATGACGAACCGTTAGATTCGAGGATATCTGATACTACGCGTACTACGTAAGGGTAGTCGGTTGGAATCATTGGTTTGAGTGCGCGATAAGCGAGGTTGCCGTGACCGATTTCGCGACGGCCGATACCACGAGATGCGCGAGCTTCGCCAGTAGAGAATGGAGGGAAGTTGTAGTGGAGGAGGAACTTCTCAGAACCTTGGATAAGTGCCTCATCAATCATC
>JAFYMM010000106.1 GCA_017550055.1 Paludibacteraceae bacterium | reverse complement strand
ATTTATGGTATATTTATAGTATGTTTATAGTATATTTATTGTATGTTTATGGTATGTTTATGGTATGTTGTAGGTAAGGAGAGGATAAGGGATGAGGAATGAGGAATGAGGAATGGGGAATGTTAAATAATGATAAAATTAGTATTATGTATTGCATAGTACAAAAATTTGTTATACCTTTGCAAAAAAAATAAATGAGTTTAAGTACTAATAACTATTAAGACTAAGCACTAATAACTATACACTACTATAATATGGCAGGAAGTGATAATATCAAAGCACAAATGCGCAAAGGCATACTAGAATATTTAGTTATGCTTTGCTTGAAAGAGCACCCAGCATATTCATCAGACTTGATAAATATGCTAAAAGAAGGAGAGTTTATTGTGGTGGAAGGAGCACTCTACCCTCTACTTATGCGATTGAAACAAAATGGATTGCTAAATTATATTTGGGTAGAATCCTCACTCGGTCCACCTCGTAAATACTACAGCCTAACGGCAGAAGGTCGTGAGTTTCTGCAAGAACTCGAATCTGCATACCAAGAAATCGAACATGCAGTGAACTACGTAAAAAACACACCTATGAAAGAATGTTCTATTGACAACGAAAAAATTATAACAAAATGAAAAAGACACTAACTATCAACCTATCAGACATCGTATTCAACATTGACGAAGATGCTTACGAAATATTAAACGAATATCTTCGCAAACTCGAAGTTCAATTTTCAGACGAAGACGGCAAAGAGGTTATGCGCGATATAGAGGCTCGTTTGGCTGAATTATTCGGCAACATACTAAAATCGGGCAACAAAAACGTAGTAACAATCAACGACGTAAACTCAGTCATCGAACAACTTGGCACTGCCGAGGAGATTGGCGGTGAAAATAAAAATTTCACATTCGACGATAAAGAGACAGACAAAGAAAGTCGCAAACGCTATCGCAAATTCTATCGCGATGCCGACAACAAAATTCTCGGTGGTGTAGCCGCTGGATTAGCTGCCTATTTAGGCTTAGAAACAACCATCACTCGCCTCATACTACTACTCTTAGCTATCACCGTATTAGGCTGGTTGATACCTATTTACCTATTAGTGTGGCTTATTGCCCCAGAAGCAACTTCTACGGCACAGAAATTAGAAATGCAGGGCATTGAGCCTTCAATCGAAAATATAAAAAACTATTTAAATAGCGAACAATTACGCGAATCGGCTAGTCGCATAGGCTCACGCCTTGGCGAAATAGTGAAATGGCTATTCCGCATCGCTGCTATCATCGTAGGCTTATTCTTCGCATTCATTGGAGTCGTTGTTATTGGCGCATTGACAATAGCCCTTATCGGAATAATCACAGCAGGTACGAGTGCTGTAGTATTTGGTGATATTTTGCCTATAGGAAACTCAAATGCTACTATAGTTACGTTTATTATTTCTACACTTATTGCTATACTCATACCTATAATTTCAATCATACTCGCAACAATCCGCCTCATACGTCGCGACAATACACCTCGCAAATCAGGCTGGGGCTGGATGTGGTTCGTAATATGGATTATCGCTACTATTGTATCAATCAGCACATTACTACAATCTATACCTAAAGCGGTAGATTCATTAAATAATTTAGAAGAAAATGGTCTTCTCGCTATTCTTGACGAAAATACAACCACCGAAGAACGCTTGCGCAACACTCAATTCAATGAAATCGAGATAGATGACGCATTAGTTGTTCAACTCATTGAAGACACTTGCTGTTTTGTAGAGGTAAGAGGCACAACTACTGCTTTGCGCAATATAAAAACCTACGTTGAAGAGAACACACTGAATGTAGAATTACAAAAAGGTATAACTTTAAGCAATAAACATAGTGTGAGCATACACTATTGCTCCGAAATAAAGAAGATAGAAATAGGCAGTGCAAGTGTTGTTTCGACCGAGTCAAATCGCATAAAAAGCAATGATTTAGAAATAGATGCATCATCGGCTTCCGTCATAAATCTTGGAGTTGCATGCAATAATTTAGACATCGACGCATCATCGGCAGCGGTAATAAATATTTGGGGCGAAACAGAAATTCTTACAGCCGAACTATCACCAACAGCAATAGCAAATCTCAAAGATTTAAGTGCAAAAAATGCTAATATCGAAGCTTCGACAGGCACAGTTGTAGAGCTACCAAAAACCGAAAATATAAATCTCAATCAAGCTACTGGCGCAATAATAAAATAATTGAGAAAATATTTTGTCATTCAAAATAATATTCATAAATTTGTAGGCGGAAAAGTTTGGTCCTTTTCCGCCTATTTTTTGTAAAAATGTTAATCCAAAACACTTTAAAAATTTATTTATGAAAATCAAAAAAACATTAGGTTTATTCATCCTTTTGGCTGTTACCCTAGTCATGGTGTACAAGTTCACCGACATTACACCCGACAAAAATCTTACACTAGAGAAACAAGCAAAAAAAGTGCTTAAGTACGGACAATGTGTTGCTTGCCACTCTCATTCGCCTGAGTTTCCATTATATGCCAACTGGCCTGTCATTGGAGATATTGTAAAACAAGATGCGGCTTTAGCAATACGCGAATTCGATGTTAAAACCGTGATAAACGGCATTAAAGATGGTGAACCTATCGACAAAGTTACACTCAATAAATTGGAATATGCGTTCCAAAACGAAACTATGCCTCCATTGAAATATTATATGGCTCATTGGGGAACAGTTATCAATTCAACCGAAAAAGAGATTGCTCTCAATTGGATTAAAGAATATCGCGCTGAACATCACTACAACGGACTTGCTTCTGACGAATTCACAAACGAACCTATACAAGTAATTCCAGATTCTATATCTGTTGACCCTGCGAAAGCCGAATTAGGTCGCATGCTTTACAACGATGTACGCCTATCTATTGATAATTCAATATCTTGCGCTTCATGCCACGACCTCAGCAAAGGTGGTACCGACAATAAACCATTCTCTGAAGGCGTAAACGGACAATTTGGTGGCATCAACGCTCCTACCGTATTCAATGCCACATTTAATTTCGTACAATTCTGGGACGGTCGTGCTGCCAATCTTGCAGCACAAGCAGCTGGACCTCCAACCAATCCTGTAGAAATGGCACACAAAAGCTGGAGTGATATCGAAAACATTCTTGCTGCAGACAAAGAATTTGCAAAAGCATTCACTGCCGTATATCCTGACGGCATCACAGAAGCCAATATTTGCAATGCCATTGCCGAATACGAAAGAACATTGATTACACCTAATTCACCATTCGACCTTTATCTCAAAGGCAATAAAGAGGCAATGACCGAAGAACAAATCCTTGGTTACGAATTATTTAAACAATATAGTTGTGCTACTTGCCATGCAGGTGTAAACCTCGGCGGACTCTCATACGAATATATGGGATTGCACAACAATTATTTTGAAGCTCGTGGCACAGAACTCACAGAAGAAGACTATGGTCGTGGCAAACAAGAAGAAAGTACATTCTTCGACCACCGCTTCAAAACTCCAGGACTTCGCAACGTAGCTCTAACAGCTCCATACTTCCACGATGCAACACAAGCTACACTACTCGATGCTGTAAATGCAATGGTTGAGTACCAAACCGGCGAAAAAATCAAACCTGAAGAGGCTGAAAAAATTGTAGATTTCCTCAATACCCTAACAGGCGAAATCCCACAAAAATAATAAATCTAACTCACAAAAAAGGCTGTGCAATTCTGCACAGCCTTTTTTAATTTTATAATAAATCACTCTCACTCAAACAAATTCTCAGGCAAAGCCTCTTTCTTCACCACATTTTTATCCTTATCTAACAAATAAATTGCAGGCATAGCTCTCAACACATACAACCCCAAAGGTTTAATTTTGCTCACTGCTCTACCCACAGTCCAATTCGTAGGCATTTTCGCCAACTCCTTCTTCCACAACTCAATATTTTCCTCTGCATAAATTGCCAATACTCTCATCTTTCCGCTCATTATCTTGGCATTCAACTCCCTATTATATCTCAGTTTCTCTATAATTTCAGCACAATTATCACAATCAGGGTCATAAAATATCAACAACGTCTCCTCTGCTCTGAATTTATGCAACGACCCAATCTCGCCCTTAGCATCCATATACAAAAAATCAGTAGCCACACTACCCACTCTATTCTTCATCACCACCTTATACTGATGATCAAATCTCGCTTTCTCCACATTACTCAATACCTTAGTTTTCAATATCTGATTCAAAAACAGAATATACATCTCATCACTCACCATCGGCGAATTAGGCTCAAAAAGATATTTCTCTGCTATATTAGCAATTTTTCTATACGCCACACTATTCTCTTCTGCACGTTTCATCATTGCCTCAACCGATTTTTCAGCAGTCTGAGCTTCAACTATCGGCAACACCGACAAATAGTTCACAAACCCCTGCTCCATAAAATCCTCATTCATCACCACCTTCGCATCCTTAAAATCCACATTATCCCAATAGTGCATCAACAAATAAGTAGCTCTCTGTTGCGGTTCAACAAGCATAGCTGGTATTTGCGGAAATGGAAACTCCATTCCCCCCTGAGCCATTCCTACACTACCTCCAATCATTAAACACAACATCAACAAAAAACGCTTAAAATATACACCTATTTTTTTCATATTTCCAAAATTTTATTTTTAAACAACCACAAAGTTACCACATTTTTCTCAATCTACAAGATTTTTCACGAATACACACTCTCTTTACATATTTTTTATAAGTTTACTCACCTTCGATTGTGAACCTACACATGCTTGGCAAAGATTAAACAAGTTTATTTTTACTCTCACTTACATGTAGGTTTTCTTGCTTGAAGATTGCTTGCACTTTGCTAAAAAATAAAGGAAATTAATACACACTCTCATTGTGTATTCATACTCACAATCTCATTCAACTAATTTACCAAATTAAACTAAAAATACCATCTTTCAAAGTTTACAAAATTATAAAACCATAAAATTCAAATTAAGACTTAATACATACATATAAAGAAGGGCAAACCTTAATGGTTTGCCCTTCTTTATAGAAAACTAAATTATTAGTCACCAAGTTTTGCGCAGATAAATTCGCGGTTAAGACGAGCGATGTGAGCAAGTGATACTGATTTAGGACATTCAGCAGCACAAGCACCTGTATTAGTACAGTTACCGAAACCGAGTTCATCCATTTTGCCCAACATAGCTTTAGCACGACGAGCAGCTTCAACTTTACCTTGTGGAAGAAGTGCCAATTGGCTAACTTTAGCAGCTACGAAAAGCATAGCAGAACCATTTTTACATGCAGCAGCACAAGCACCACAACCGATACAAGATGCAGCATCCATAGCTTCGTCTGCAGCAACTTTGCTGATTGGAATTGCATTAGCATCAGGCACACCACCTGTGTTAACTGATACGTAACCACCAGCTTGCATGATTTTGTCATAAGCACGACGGTCAACTACCAAGTCTTTAATCACTGGGAATGCGTGTGAACGCCATGGTTCAACAGTGATAGTTTCACCATCTTTGAATTTACGCATGTGAAGTTGGCAAGTTGTTACAGCCGAGTCTGGTCCGTGTGGATGACCATTGATATAGAGAGAACACATACCGCAAATACCTTCACGACAGTCATGGTCAAATGCGATAGGTTCTTGACGATTAGCAACAAGTTGTTCGTTGAGTACGTCGAGCATCTCAAGGAACGAGCTATCTGTTGAAATATTTTTCAAATCGTATGTTACAAAAGCACCTTTGGCTTTTGGTCCGGCTTGACGCCAAACTTTTACTTTAATATTAATTGTCTTTTCCATACGTTATTAAGCTTTATAGTTACGAGTTTGACGTACTACGAATTCATAATCGAGAGGTTCTTTATACATCTTAGGTTCTTTGCCTTCGCCTTGGAATTCCCAGCAAGATACATAAGAGAATTTATCGTCTTGACGGAGAGCTTCACCTTCTGGAGTTTGGAACTCTTCACGGAAGTGACCACCGCAAGATTCTTCACGGTTGAGAGCGTCGCGAGCCATAAGTTCGCCGATTTCGATGAAGTCAGCCAAACGAAGAGCTTTTTCGAGTTCAACGTTGAAGTCGTTTTTGTTACCTGGAATAAATACGTCTGACCAGAACACTTTGCGAATTTCTTGGATACGAGCAAGACCAGTTTTCAAACCTTCAGCTGTACGACCCATACCTACGAAATCCCACATAACGAGACCAAGTTCGCGGTGGATGCTATCCACTGAACGTTTACCTTGGATCTTCATCAAGCGGTCAATTTTGTCGTTGATTTCTTTTTCTGCAGCAACAAATTCAGGAGCGTCAGTTGAGAAACGTGGCACTTGAATTTGGTCAGAAAGATAGTTTTGAATTGTGTAAGGCAATACGAAATAACCATCAGCCAAACCTTGCATCAATGCAGAAGCACCAAGACGGTTAGCACCGTGGTCAGAGAAGTTAGCTTCACCAATAGCGAAGAGACCAGGGATAGAAGTTTGCAATTCATAGTCAACCCAAATACCACCCATAGTGTAGTGGATAGCAGGGAAAATCATCATTGGAGTTTCGTATGGATTATCGTCAACGATTTTTTCATACATTTGGAAGAGGTTACCATAACGAGCTTCAACAGCGTCACGACCAAGACGTTCGATAGCATATTTGAAGTCAAGATATACAGCAAGACCTGTAGGGTTAACACCGAAACCAGCATCGCAACGTTCTTTAGCAGCACGAGAAGCTACGTCACGAGGCACGAGGTTACCGAATGCTGGGTAACGACGTTCCAAGTAGAAGTCGCGGTCTTCATCAGGAATTTCAGTTGGTTTCTTTTTACCAGCGCGGATAGCTTCTGCATCCTCTTTTTTCTTAGGAACCCAAATACGACCATCGTTACGGAGAGACTCAGACATAAGAGTCAATTTAGATTGGAATGTGCCGTGTACAGGGATACAAGTTGGGTGAATTTGAGCGAAGCAAGGGTTAGCAAACCAAGCACCTTTTTTGTAGCATTGGAGAGCAGCTGAACCGTTAGATGCCATCGCGTTAGTAGAAAGGAAGAATGCATTACCATAACCACCAGTACCGATAACTACTGCGTGAGCAGCGAAACGTTCAACAGCACCAGTTACAAGGTTACGAGCAATGATACCACGAGCACGACCGTCGATGATAACAACGTCGAGCATTTCGTAGCGAGTATAAAGTTTAACAGAGCCTTTTTGTACTTGACGGCTAAGAGCAGAATAAGCACCGAGAAGCAATTGTTGGCCTGTTTGACCTTTAGCATAGAAAGTACGAGATACTTGAGCACCACCGAAAGAACGGTTGTCAAGCAAACCACCATATTCGCGAGCAAAAGGAACACCTTGAGCTACACATTGGTCGATGATAGCATTCGAAACTTCAGCAAGACGATAAACGTTAGCCTCACGAGCACGATAGTCACCACCTTTAATAGTATCATAGAAAAGACGATAAACAGAGTCACCATCGTTTTGATAGTTTTTAGCAGCATTCACACCACCTTGTGCAGCAATAGAGTGAGCACGACGTGGAGAGTCTTGGATACAGAAGTTAAGCACATTGAAGCCCATTTCGCCAAGAGAAGCTGCAGCAGAAGCACCTGCAAGACCTGTACCAACAACGATTACATCGAGACGACGTTTGTTGGCAGGGTTCACCAATTTTTGGTGAGCTTTATAGTTAGTCCATTTTTCAGCCAAAGGACCTTCTGGAATCTTAGCAGTGATAATATCACCATTAAGCAATTCTTCGATTTTAGCCATAATTTTTTCTTAATGAGGAATGAGAAGTGAGGAGTGAGGAATTAAAAACCACTACCCTACAACCCTCTCATCATATTTATTACTATTTTATTTTATCAAAAAATATTATTCTGCAACTACTGCAACTGTATCAACAACAGCTTCTACTACTGTTTGAACTGTATCAACAACTGGAGCTACAGCTTCAGCACATGTGTGAGCATGAGCAGCACAACATTCAGCAGTACAGCAGAAGCTTGCAGCAAAATAGAATACTACTACAGCAGCAAACATAACAACAACAAGAGTTGATACTACGTTAGAAATACATTTAACACGTGGCATCCAAGTGTTATTGTTCCAACCCATAGTGTGAAGAGCAGACCACACACCGTGAGTCAAGTGGAACCAAAGACCACCCAACCATACAATGTAAAGAACTACATAAATAGGGTTAGCGAATGTGTTTTTGATAATGAGCACACCATTAGTTGCATTTTCAAGAGCATTGTGGCATACATCTGCTCCAAGCATGTGTTGCAATTCGATTAATTGCATTTTTGCCCAGAAATTGCAAAGGTGAAGACCGATACCGAGAACAACTACGATACCAAGAGCAAGCATGTTTTTAGAAGCCCACTCAACGTCTTTTTGACGACCAGACATTGCATAACGTTCAGTACCACGAGCACGATAGTTTTGTACTGTGATGATGAAAGCATACACAATGTGTACAACAACTAGGAATGCCAAACCTACAGTAGCAATCAAAGCATACCAATTAGCACCCAAAAATTTACAAATAGCGTTGTAATACTCAACACCGAACATTGCATCTGTAATAGAGAAAATGTTCATTGTAGCGTGAAATAAAAGGAACAACACCAAGGCTGCACCAGTAACGCTCATTACAACTTTTCTTCCGATAGAAGAACTTGATAACCAAGTCATAAAGATTAAAGTTTTAAAAGTTAATAAATATAGATTAATTATAAAAATGTTGCATAGACATAAGTTGCGCAAAGATAACTATTATTTTGCATTTGAACAAATGATTTATAGAAAAAAATTAACAAAAAATAAGATAAACAACTTTTATATTCAAAAAAGGCTAAAAATCAAAGCATTACAACAAGACAAAAAAATAAAAGAAATTAAATATAATAAAAAAATTGGATATTCAAAGAAAATAAATTAACTTTGTATTTTATTTATAATGTGTTATCAACAAGTAATACTAAAATACAAAATTATCAACATAAATACCTAAAGATGAAAACAATATTCAAAAAAACGATTTTATTTTTTATAACTAGTATTCTTTTTTGTTCTTGTTCAATGTCAAAGAAAATTCCGTATTTTAAAGGACTTGAATCATCAAATGAAGAAATTCCAGTTGTACAAAATGAACCTATCATACACAATGATGATATGTTATCTATTGTTGTATCAGCAACAGATCCATTAACAGTAGCACCTTTTAACCTACCAATTATATCTTATAGCTCACCTGGTGAAGAAAAACTAAGCACCACTCCAACAATGCAACCATACGTTGTAGATATAAATGGAGAAATCAATTTTCCTATAATTGGCAAAATAAAAATTGGTGGTTTAAAAAAATCTGAAGCTGTAGCATTAATTAAAGAAAAATTGCAACCATATTTAAAAGACCCAATTATAACTATTCAGTTCTTAAATTATAAAATTACTATATTAGGGGAAGTTCAAAAACCTGGTACATACACCATTTCTAATGAACACACTTCAATTTTACAAGCATTGGGTATAGCGGGAGACCTAACTATATATGGTCGTCGAGATAACGTACTTCTAATTCGAGAAAAAGAAGGCGGTAAAAAAGAATATATCCGTATAGACCTAACACAAGCTGATGTTCTCTCTTCGCCATTCTACTATCTACAACAAAATGATGTAATATACGTAGAACCAAATAAAACGAGAATAAACACAGTGATTAGTTCAGCTGCATCTACAAACGCTGCTATATACTTAAGCACAGTATCATCACTTGCATCTGTTGCAACAACAATTGTAGCTGTCCTTAATATGAGAAAAAAATAATTACACATCAAAAATAGTCTATCATGTCAAATAACAAAACAAACACAACCATTGAAGAAATTGATTTATTAGAATTAGCTATAAAAATTCTAAAAAAATGGTATATCTTTGTAATCTTCGGGGTTTTATTCGTTGCTATTGCCATATATCATGTATTTTCAACACCATCAACATACCTAACCTCAGGAACCGTATTAATTCGTTCCGAAAAAGGAATACCCAGTATAATGGGCATAGATGCTTCTTTAGCTTCTAACTTTTTAGACTTAGGAATAGGGAGTGATGTTGACAATGAAAAATTAATATTCCAATCAAAAACACTTTTAAGTAAGTTAGTAACAGATTTAGATTTACAAACTAGTTCATTCTACCAAAAACGTCTTGGTGGATATCATCAACTATATAATAATGAACCTATAATTATTGTTTTTCCCGAAAACTATAAAAACACGATAAAAGGCTCTTTAACAATAGATGTAAAGAAAACAAAAGAATCTACTTGGAAAATAAAATTTAAACATAAATGGAAACTAAAAACCACTAAATTCAAAACTGAAATCAAAGATTTATCAACACCAGTAGAAACTATATGGGGTACTTTTGGATTCATTGAAGATGCTACAAAAATAGACCCTGAATATCCTAATTATAAATTAAGATTTATTACTCTATCAAAAAAATCAAGAATTGACGAATATTCAGATAATATTCGCATCGCAATATCAGACAAAAAAGCTAACGCTATTAGTATTAGCACAGAAGGAGGTAGTATAATAAAAAATGAAGCAATAGTAAATAAAATAATAGAGTTATATAATCAAAATAATATCGAAGATAAGAAACATTCTTCTTTAGAAACATTAAACATCATTGAAAATAGAATAAAAACAATAAAAAATGATTTAGATATAATTGATTACAAAGTTGAGGAGTATCGTGTAAAAAACAATTTAGCTAATTTAACAACTCAAGCAGAGTTAATTATTGAATCAGCTAGCACATACGAGCAAACTATTACTGAAATAGAAATGGGATACACATTAGTATCGTTTATTGAAAATCACATTCTTAATTCAGATACAATAGAACTTATTCCAAACACAAATATTGAAGACGGAACACTTGTTGAACTAATATCTACATACAATGCAGATGTAGTAGAATACTTGCGTTTAAAACGCTCAACAAATGAAAACAACCCATTTGTATCTCAACTTAAAAATAAAATTTTATTAACTCGCAATAATATTCTCCAAACTATAAAGAGCACAAAAGAAGGTTTAGATATTCAAAAACAAGATTATATAAAACGAAATAGAGAAATTAACAAACAAATTTCATCTATACCTGTAATTGAAAGAGAATTCATAGAACTAGCTCAAGAACAAGAAATAAAACGCACTATTTATATATTCTTACTTCAACAATATGAGAGTATCCAAACAAATCTAGTATCTAACTCTAGTTCTAGTAGGGTAATTGACTACGCATATACTTCAGAACAACGTATATCACCTCGCAAATCAGTATCCCTATTCATTGCTATATTTATGGCTGGATTGTGTGGTTTAATTTATATATTCTTAGAATCGCTATTAGGAAAAAAAATAGTAGATAAAACACAACTATCTGCTCTATTAAAAAATAAGATAATAGCCTCTATTCCAGAAACGAAAAATAATATTATATCTCAAAATTCGGATGATTCGCCAAATCAAGCTTTCCGCTCTTTGCGTACCAACCTCATTTTAAACAACAATAAAATTATCCTTATTACAAATTCAAAAGACGAAGAAAACAAAACTAATATTGCGTTAAACACTTCTTTGTCATTTACTTTCCTCAAGAAAAAAGTTGCACTCATTGAAGTTAACCCAAACAATGAAGGAGGTATTGGATTTGCTAATTATTTGAATAATACAAACAAAATAGAAGATATTAAGCAATACTACAATGACAATAACTATCTACATATCTACCCTATTGGAAAATCAGACATCAACACATCTGACTTATTAGCATCAGAAAATTTCAATAAATTTATCAACGAACTTCAAAATGAGTATGATTATATTATAATAAATTCTACTCCAATAGAGTCTGATTCATTTCAAATTCTTAATAAATTGGCAAATATAACACTGTTTGTTTGCACTAAAAATAGAACTAAAAAAGAAAATATCAAATATCTAGAAACGCTAATAAGCAACCAAAAAGTAAATAATATCGCCATTATTATGAATGGAGTGTCTGAAAATGAAATAATATAATCACATATTACATACACAAATAAAAAAGAAGGACGACGAATCGTCCTTCTTTTTTATTTATAAACTTAGAGGAAACTGCTCTACTCCATCATGTTGCGCACCTCTTTCAAGGCTTCCTCATTGTCGGTTATAATCAAAACAACATCACCAACGATAAGATGTGTATTTCCGCGTGGAATAAAATATTTTTCTTTGCGTTTAACCATCGCTACCAATGTACTATCAGGAATTGTAATATCCATTAAACGATTGCCTTGTGCAAGCATTTTTTCTGTAACTTGCATTTCACTCATCGCAGATTTGATGTCATCTGAAAATTCAACATCAAATTCTTTCAATTTTTCCTTTTGCTTCATAGGCAAATCTAAATGAAACCAACGAGCTACTTGAGGAATCATTGTACCCTGAAACACAAGAGATAAGATAGTTATAAAGAATACGACATTAAACATTATATTGGCATTCTCTACCCCGGCTATAAGAGGATAGGTTGCAAAAATAATAGGTACTGCACCACGCAATCCAACAAACGAAATGAACATACGTCCGTTCAACGAAAACTTTCGGAATGGCAACATTGATATTAAAACCGACAGCGGACGCGAAATGAATATCATAAACAAGCCAACCAAAATACCTATCCCTGCAACAGGTAATAATTCCGATGGATTTACCAATAAACCGAGCGAGAGGAACATGATTATTTGAAATAACCATGTAAGACCGTCGAAAAACTTCATAGAACTGCGCTTATGTACAAAACGACTATTACCTAAGAATAGACCTCCAATATAGACAGCCAAATATCCGTTACCACCTATCCATGTTGTAAAACCAAAAATAAACAACATTACAGATATAAGTAATACAGAATAGAGTGCATCATTAGTCAAATCAATACGATTGATAACTCGTTGAGCTAAACGTCCAAGCAAATATCCACACACCATACCAAGTACAAATTGCTGAACAAAAAGCCATATTACCTCGCTAATGCTAACATCTGGAGCATTTAGAAGTTGTAATAATACGATTGTGAGCATATATGCCATTGGGTCGTTACTACCCGACTCTAACTCCAACAAAGGACGGAGATTCTCTTTTAATGCCAAATTCTTAGAACGCAAGATAGAGAAAACAGAGGCTGAATCGGTAGATGACATCGTGGCAGCCAACAACAAAGATTCGATAAAAGAGAATGATACGGCCGTAAACCAACTATTTGTAATCCAATAGATGAAACCTCCAGTCATTAAGGCGGTCAGTAATACACCGAGTGTTGCTAAAGTAAGTCCGGGTAGCATTACGGGCTTGATGTCATGGATTTTAGTATCCATACCACCCGAAAACAGAATAATATTAAGCGCAATGACACCTATACTTTGTGCAACTTGTGGCGAATGGAAATCAATCCACCCAAGACCTTCATTTCCAGCAATACACCCTAAAAAGAGGAACATCAACAAAGTAGGCACTCCGAAACGGTGGCCTGCCTTGCCCAAAATAATGCTCACAAAAAGCAATATGCCTGCCAATAATAAGAAAAATTCAAAAGATAGTCCCATAATTTATCAATTCGAAATTATAGTTACTTATTAACCAATAATTGACTAACTAACTTTGGTACTCCAACTGCGGCACGCTCTGCAATATAAGTGATTTTATTTGGTATTCGTGGCGCATTGAATGCTGCATTGGTATCGTTCACAGCAGGGTCCACAATATATATAGGTACATCGGGACGCACATAATGTACTAATGAGGCTGCAGGATAGACATTGAGCGAAGTGCCAACAATAATTAAAATATCGGCTTTTTCAGTTATCTCAATTGCTTTTTCCAACATAGGCACAGACTCGCCAAAGAAAACCACGAACGGACGCAAGAGTGAGCCATCGGGATGTTTTTCGTCTAATTTTTGTTCCCAACCCTCAATAGGTACAGTAGCCATTTCATTCCAAGAACTGCGCAATTTACGTAATTCGCCATGCAAATGCACAATATTTTTGCTACCTGCACGCTCGTGAAGGTCATCTATATTTTGCGTAATAACACACACATCAGTCTGCTTTTCTAACTCAGCCAACGCAATATGTGCTGCATTTGGCTCTTTTTCAAGCAATTCTTTACGGCGAATATTATAAAATTCTATTACTTGCGCACGATTTCGCACTAATGCTTCGGGTGTGCAAACATCTTCGATACGATAATTTGCCCACAAGCCATCGGAGTCACGAAACGTAGCGATTCCGCTATCGGCACTAATACCTGCTCCTGTTAAAACTACAATCATAATTAAAAAATTGAACGTATTATTAGTGTAAGATTGTTACTACTTGTTCCTTAGATTATACATCATACACTTATTCAGACTGCAAAGTTACAAAAAATATATAAAATAGTAGTATTCAAATTTCATAAATAATCATAAAAATAAGGAAATTTTTACTGAATGTAGATGTGAAGTAAAAGTAGTCTGCAGATAAGGTTATAGTATGTTTATAGTATATTTATCCTATATTTATGGTATATTTATAGTATATTTATCCTATGTTGTAGGTAAGAAGAGGTAAGGGTTTGTATGAAATTTGATTTTAGATAATTTGGGGATAAAAAAAATGGGAGCAGCGATTTTCACAAACCACTGCCCCCTTCATAATAAATGAGATTGACTCTTTTTTATTATTTCAGAATTATAGCAAACTTATCTGCGTGTTGTTGATGTATTTTTATTGGTTTTTACGGTTGTTGTTGTAGTTTTACGTGCCGTTGAACTTGTAGTGCGATTTGAGGTTGATGTGGTTGGTTTGACAGAAGT
>JAFYMM010000105.1 GCA_017550055.1 Paludibacteraceae bacterium | reverse complement strand
TCATACACCGAACTTCAAATAGAAAATGCTATCAACGTTATTGTCAGCAACGAACAAGACCAAATTTCCGTAATCACAACCGAAAAACTCATCAACGATGTAGTCATTGAAAAAACAGATAATAAACTAAGATTATACCTCAAAAAAAACATCCACCTCTACCGCTCCGACATAAAAATAATCTTACCATATAACCCAAATCTACAAGAAATAGAACTTTCAGGAGCATCCAACTTTCAATCAGAATTTACCCTTAAAAACGAAAAAATCGACATAAATCTCTCTGGTGCATCCGATTTCCAATGCGACATCGAAGCTAAAGAAATAGAAATCGAACTATCTAGTTCAGCTGACTTCAAAGGAAACTTAATAGCTCAAAATATCAACATCGAACTATCTGGATCATCCGATGCCACTCTATGTGGAGAAACAAATACACTCTCAATAAAATCATCCGGAGCAAGTAGCATAACCAAGAAAATCATAAACAACCACTATTCTCTCATCTGCAACCAATGCGAGTGCGACCTATCTGGCTCAAGCGATGTCTATATTCATTGCAACGATAATATCAACATTATCAACCTCTCAGGTGCAAGCTCACTTCACTACACTGGCAATGCCAAAATCACCCTCAATGATGGCGACAACATATCTGGTAGCTCCGATATAATCCACGACACACTATAACCTCACAACACTAAACTTAAATCCACTAATATGAAAATCTACACCAAAACAGGCGACAAAGGCACAACTTCCCTCATCGGCGGAAAACGAGTCCTAAAAAACTCCGACAAACTCAATGCATACGGAACAATCGACGAACTAAACTCATTCCTCGGACTACTCCGCGCAAAAACAAATGACGAAAACATAAAAGCCGAAATCCTCGACATCCAAAACACTCTTTTTAATGTCGGAGCACACCTAGCTCTCGACGAAAATGTCGAAAAAATTCCCGAATTTGCGCAAATTAACGACGAAAAAATCAAAAAAATCGAAGATTTAATCGATTTTTTTCAGGAAAATTTGCCTAAAATCACAAATTTCATCATTTACGGCGAAAACGAACTCTCTGCAATTTGCCACGTCTGCAGAGCAATCTGCCGTCGTGCCGAACGAGAAATAATCACTGTAAATCAACAATATAACATAGACAATAACATAGTAACATACGTCAATCGCCTATCCGATTTTCTATTCGTTTTAGCACGAGTTTATACAAAAAATGAAGAAAAAAGTGATTTTTTGTGGAAAAAGTAAAATATTTGAAAAAAAAATATTATTTTTGCATCTTGAAAGTTGTACTATATCATTAGATGTGGTACATCTACAACAAAACCAAAAATTATAACGAAACAAAACACAAACCAGAGTACAGACAAAAGATTTTAAAATTCTCAACTCTCAACTCTCAACTCTCAACTGAAAAATGTACTGGACACTTGAACTTGCATCAAAACTCGAAGACGCTCCATGGCCTGCAACAAAAGATGAACTAATTGACTACGCTATGCGTTCTGGAGCACCACTTGAAGTAATAGAAAACCTACAAGGAATCGAAGACGAAGGCGAAATTTACGAATGTATAGAAGACATTTGGCCTGACTACCCAAGTAAAGAAGACTTTTTCTTTAACGAAGAAGAATATTAATCTTCAAAAAACTTTCTATTACCACAATAATTTCACGCATAACCACGTTAAATAAATAGAAAGTTACAACACAAGAAAATGCAACTCAAAAAAATACTATTCATAACATTCTTCTCGCTATTCCTAATACAACACACATCAGCCCAATTTGATGGAATATATAGCCAATATATGCACATCAAACATTTTTACAATCCGGCTGCTATCGGCGAACAAGAATTGATGAAAATGATGGTTGCACAACGACTAGATTGGATTGGAATAAAAAACGCACCAAAAACTACCCTTTTTACCGTTAACACTCCTTTTAAAATAGGTAAAACACACCACGCAGCAGGAATCCAATTCATAAACGACATATTTGGAGTATTTGCCAACCAACAAATAAATGCACAATACGCATACAAATTCAAGTTTGACTATGGTACATTAAGTATCGGAACAAACATAGGCGTTCTTAATTTAATATGTTATGGTGATAGTATAAAAATGGTTGAAAGCGACTATCACACCGAAAATGACCCTGCAATTCCTCAAGGAACTCAGTCAGGCATCGGATTCGACCTCAGTGCTGGAATCTATTTCTCAAACACAACTTGGTTCGCTGGCGTTTCAGTCTTGCACGCACCCAGCTCCAATATCAAGTTAGGCGATAAATACGATTTTCAGATAAATCAAGCAATGACAGCGGTCGGTGGCTACAACATAAAACTTTCAAACCCCGACTTCGAACTCAAACCATCAGTTTTGCTCTACACCGATTTCATATCGTGGCAAACTCAAATAAGTCTATTGCTCGACTACAAAAACAAATTTTGGGGCGGACTTGCCTATAGCATCCAAGACGCAATATCATTTTCATTTGGAATGGAAGTAATTGATGGACTCCAATTCGGATATTGCTTCGACTTACCAACATCATCAATGATTCGAGCTACACATGGTTCTCACGAATTGTTTTTGTCATACGACTTCAATATTTTTAAACCAAAATACAATCAAAAACACAAAAGTGTTAGACTACTATAATCAATAAGATATGAGAAAGTTAGTTTTATTTGCATTAACAGCAGCAGTAATTGCTCTAACAAGTTGTTCTAAACCAAAAGGACAATTAACAGGTATTTATGGAAATATAACTCCAGAAGCAACACCTTATGGTATGGTGCGCATTCCACGTGGATCTTTCCTTATGGGTCCAAACGATCAATCTGCGACTTGGGCTATCCAACCAAATCAACGCGACGTAACTGTCGAATCTTTTTGGATGGATATTACCGAAATTACCAATGGTGAATACAAACAATTCGTACTTTGGGTGCGTGACTCTATCGCACGTACACAACTTGCACGTATGGAAGTTGACGTTTTGGGCGTAGAAGCAGAAGATGCTAAATATTTTTCTGTAAAATATGACCCATACAACGAAGCTGCCGATCCAGATACTCTCCTTAACTGGAAAGTCAGAATTCCTTGGAAAGCAAAATGGACATACGAAGGTGACGAAGAAGAAAACGCTACATACCTCGCTGTCAATAGCGTATTCTATCAATCTGGCGACAAAACAGAAGAACGTCAGCTCAATGCTCACGTCATGAACTATAGCTACAAATGGCTCGCTCGCGACCAAGCTAAACTTCCTGGTAACTCTTTCAACCCAAAAACTGGTAAATATCACGATTGGGCTGAAGTTACTATCGACACTGCTTACTATGACGAAACTGGCAAAATCATTAATAAAGTAATCAAAAAGAAACTCCGTCAACGTGGCGACCTCATCTCACGTCGTATCATCAACATCTACCCTGATACTATGTGCTGGATGACTGAGTTTACTTATAGCTACAACGAGCCTGCAATGCTCAACTACTTCTCTCACCCAAGTTATGGCTACTTCCCTGTAGTTGGTGTTACTTGGGAACAAGCACAAGCTTTCTGCCACTGGCGTAATGCTCAATACCAAAACGTAAGCAAAATGCCACGTGCTCAAGAATATCGTCTCCCTACTGAAGCTGAATGGGAATATGCTGCTCGTGGTGGCAAATTGAATTCAGCATACCCTTGGGGCGGTCCATACATCCGTGATGCAAAAGGTTGCTTCATGGCTAACTTCAAACCTCTCCGTGGTAATTATACTGAAGATGGTTACTTCCTTCCTTCATCTGTAGGTACTTACGATCCTAACGACTATGGTCTATACGACATGGCTGGTAACGTATCTGAATGGATCGATGACACTTATGATGAAACTACAAGTTCATTTGCACTTGATATGAACCCAAGCTACAAATACGAAGCTCGTGAAGGCGACCTTAAAATCATGCGTCGTAAAGTTATCAAAGGTGGTTCATGGAAAGATGTAGGTGCTTACTTACAATGCGGTATGCGCGACTTCGAATATCAAGACGTATGTCGTCCTTCTATCGGATTCCGTTGCGTCCGCACTCACATCGGTGATTAATCATAAAACTTTTAAATCTAAAAAACTATAAACACTAACTAAATTTTCTATTCAAAAAATTATGGCAACTAAAACAGAGCAAGGTCAAAAACAAGGCCTTTGGGGAAAAATTCAAGATTGGTATGCACAACCAGGTATTCAAATGGCAGTTGGTATGGTTTATTCTATCGGTGCTGCAGTCGTTATCGTTGGTGCGCTCTTTAAAATCATGCACTGGCCTGGCGCAGGTGTCATGCTTACTGCTGGTATGATGACGGAAGCTATTTTGTTTACAATTGGTATTTTCGAAAAACCACATGCTACTTATCACTGGGAACATGTATTCCCTTCTCTTGTTGAAGATGAAGCCAACCCTCTTAACGTATCAGGCAATATCGGTGGTGGCGTAGGCGTTGCTATGCCTGGTATGGAAAAAATGTCAGATGAAGATGCTAAAAAACTTACTGAAAGTATCAAAAATATGAGCGAAACTGCAGCTCAACTCGCTAACATTAGCCGCGTTGCTGGTCTTACTGATTCTTATGCTAACAACCTCCAAAAAGCATCTGAAGCTGCTGCTCAATTTGCTACAAAACAACAAAACCTTGATGAAGCAACTAACACTCTTCTCTCTTCATACAAAGGTATCGCTGACAATATGTTAGCTGCTGAAGACAAAACTAAATCATTTGCAGAAAAAGCAAACGAACTTAGCAAAAATCTCGGTTCTATCAACACTTCATACGAACTTCAACTTAAAGGCATCCAAGCTCAAGCAGCTGCTATCGAAGCTCAAAGTGGTAAAATCAATGCAGGCACTGCTGAGTTTGAAAAATTGCATACTGCTGTCAGCGC
>JAFYMM010000104.1 GCA_017550055.1 Paludibacteraceae bacterium | reverse complement strand
TTGCGAAGTTTGTCGTTTGTTTCAGGTTCGCCATCCCAACAGTCGATAGCGCAATCGCATCCGCTATTTAGCAAAGCTTTTTCGTCGATGATTCCACCACGGGCGGCATTTATTATGAAGGTGTCTTTTTGGATGTTGCTAAAGAAATTTTCGTTAGCTAATCCCAATGTTGCAAATTCGCCTTCGGTTGTTAGCGGAGTGTGGAATGTTATCACATCGCATTCTTTTGCTATGGTTAGTAGGTCCATATACCGCTCAGGGTTGGTGAGTGCTTTGGGTGGGTCGTTGAGCAGGACTTTCATGCCTAATAGTCGAGCTAATAGCTCCACTCGAGTGCCAACATGGCCATGCCCTACGATACCGATAGTTTTGCCTATGAGTGAGCAACCTTGTTTGTCTGCCCATACTGATAGAGCCGAGCCAACCCATTGCGCTACCGATTCGGCATTGCATCCAGGCGCATTAGTCCATGCTATGTTGTGAGTATCGCAATAGTCGGTGTCGATATGGTCGATGCCAATAGTGGCAGTAGCTACCATTTTCACGCGCGTGCCTTTCAGCAATTCGGCATTGCAACGAGTGCGAGTTCTCACAATTAGAGCATCAGCAGTCATTGCTATGTCATGTGTAATGTCCTTAGCAACAAGATATTCTACATCGGCCACGTTGTCAAACGCCCCACGGATATAGGGAATGTTAGCATCTATTATAATTCTCTTTTTCACGATGCAAAGTTACAAAAAAAAGTTGATATATGTGCCATTTTGGCATAGTTTGTTTTTTGTCTGGAAGACATGGGACATGAATTTATTTATTTCCCCACAAATAACACGAATTATCACAAATTTTATCGCCAAAGGCTCAAAGACACGTTGGTTATCCATCAATGAAATATGTTTATGAATAATTTATGGTGATTTGTGTTGAAATATAGTAATTTGAGATAAACATAATTTAAGATGCTCAAAATTATGTCATTCGGTCTAAAATATTTGTTGAATTTGTGTTATTTGTGGGCAAAAACATATTTTTATGATTTCAAAATTATTCCCGAGAATATGCGCCCTGAATCTATCCCCAATTTTCGTGCCGAGAAATATTTGGCAGAATTTTGGTAGGTGCAGATGTTGGATATTTCGATGTTGTGTTCAGCTATGCCGTTGCAGAGGAGTTCGTATTTTACAGCAGCTTTTAGGTCGAGGTGTGATTTTGCCCAATCTTTGCGGTCGATGAAAATTTCAGCGATAGGGAATCCCGCTTCGGCAAAAAGCGGTTTTAGTTCATCGCCTACTTCGTAAGCCTCGGTAGATATGGCTGGGCCTACGGCACAGAGTAGTTCTGAGGGTGTGGAATTGTATTTTTCTTTCATCAAAGCGATGCCTTTTGTTGCGATTTTGCCAACCAATCCGCGCCAGCCAGCGTGTAGGGTGGCAGCAGCGTGGTGGGTTGGGTCATAAATCAATATAGGTAGGCAGTCGGCAGTGTTGATGCCTATGCACGAACCTTTCAGGTTGCTTATAAGTCCATCGGTGTTCTCGAAATCAAATTCGGTCCCCACCTCTTTCACATTGTTTGTGTGGGTTTGTCGAGGAATGAAGAGGGTGTTAGGGTTGAGATTGTGATATTGGCAGAAGAGTTGGCGATTGTGAGCCACGTGGTCGGGGTTGTCGTTCACGTAGTGGCAGAGATTCAGATGTCCGTATTTGCCTTGGCTGTTGCCCTCTATGTTATTGACAAAATAGCCTTCTCGTTCGGTCGAGAAGGCTATCATTCTATCTTCGTAAGGCTTAAAAATTTTGTAGTTCATTGTACAAATTTTTAGTTGTTTCCGCTTCGTAAAGATTCAGAATAGTATATTTACCTTCGCTTTTTATCACAATAACAGGTTCTTTGGCATTGTGGATGAATAGTTTGCAAGCGCCCCACTCGTCAAGGCGGAAGTTGCCTTTTGCCACTTGGCCATCGTTGTATCCATTAGTGCGCATTTTCACCTTAGGCAATTCGTTCATCATAGCCATATAGATAGTGTCGATATTCTCTTTTGCGATAGTGAAGCCATACATACCACCGATAGTCAAACCATTCTCATCTACAGTAACTTTACTCTCCATTTTGCCACCGATGAATAGGCCCACCACCAAGAATAGCGACAAAGCCACCACCGTAGCCGCAATGGTCATCTCCTTTTTCGATTTAGGATTTTTGTCGTATCTGCGAGTGCGAGCAATCATATAACCAGTCATAGCAAAAACGATTATCATTAGCGCGTATAAACTCCAGTTGCCTTTGACGAAATAGTTGACAATACCCACCAAAATCAAGCCCAAACCACCGCACACCATTGATTTGCAATATAATTCTTGTAGGCCTTTGATGTCGATATTTTTGCGTTTCTCTTCGCTAGCATATCTCCATTGTTTTATAGTCCAAGGCGACTTCAAGGTGATGAAACCTATTACGATGAAAGTCAAACCTAAAAAAACATTTGTCATAACTAGTGTAATCATAGTGGTAGGGTGTTTAGTGATTAGTATTCATTTGCAAAGGTACTAAAATTTTTTCAAACAAACAAGAGGGGAGTTGGATTGGCTTATAATTTGCTGAAATTTTTGCGATAAGCGAGAGCAGAAGGAGTTTTACTCATTATGCCGAGCAAAGCAAAAATCACGACCAAAGGGAGTAATGATGTTTTGGGAGGCGATTTCAGCAATTTATAGGGTTATAATCTGCTGAAATTGGGTTTTTGGAGTGGTGGTAAGGTGGTAAATATAGAGGTATGGTGCAAAGATACGATATTTGGGAGGTGTGTTGGAGGTTTAAGTTGGAAGTGTAGGTTTGTGGCGGTTTTCTTTGGTGCAGTTTGCTTGCAGTATGCTTGAGGGTATGGTTATCCTATGAAGAAGTATACTAGAAGTTAGGAATTAGGGATGAGGAGTTAGGAGTGAGAAATGGATTATCTTTCGTGTATCCTTCGTATATGTTTCGT
>JAFYMM010000018.1 GCA_017550055.1 Paludibacteraceae bacterium | reverse complement strand
GCAATGGCTACTGGCAAAGGTGTCTACGACCTCGTACTCGAACACGACATCTTGAGCAAAGAAGACCTCGACACTATCCTTGCTCCTGAAAACATGGTTGAACCAGTGAAATTGGACATCAAACCTAAAAAACAACTCTAATTTAATTAACAAGTAGCTTTACTTGCTACTAAAAATAAAAGGCAACCACAACTCAAAAGTAGGTTGCCTTTTTCCTTATCAATTATTATTTTTTCCATTTCAAAAATATTCGCTATCAACTTTTCAATTCATTCTAAACTTTTCATGTAACTTTGTGTCTAAAATTCAAACGAATAAAACTCCAACTATGATACGTACAAAATTACTCTTTGCCCTTCTATTATTTAGTGGCATAACTATTGCGCAAAATGTCAATTTCACGCTCAACGAATGTATTGAATATGCCTTCGGAAATAGCTATACGAGAAAGACAATGCTACTAAACGAGGAATCGCAAACTGAATCTCTCAAAGGCGCAAAAGCATCGTTAACACCATCTGTATCTGCATCATTAGGCGAATCATTGTCGCACCGAGGCACTGAAACTGATGTCAATTTTGGTGGAAACATAAATATTGGTGCGAATATCACATTATACAATGGTGGCTCATTGCGTGGCTCAATCAAACAAAGCGAGTTGCAACTCGAACAATCTAAAGCTCAAACTGCACAATACGACCAAAATCTAACTATACAAATTGTGCAACAGTTTGTTACGATACTTGGTCAACGCGAATTGATTAAATATCAAGAGCAGTTGCTTAGCACTTCGCAACAACAATTAGACGAAGGCAAACGTAAATTTGCCGTTGGTGCAATTTTGGAGAGCGACTATCTGTTGTTGGAAGCGCAACATGCTACAAATGAGACCAATCTGCTTGACTCAAAGAGTTCTCTTTCCAATTCATTGCTTGCTCTCAAATGCCTGCTTTCAATGGACCCACTGACCAATTTCGATATTATAGAACCTGAAACTGAGGTGATTGAGGCTATGCGCATAGTTCCAACACAAGAAGAGGCTATTGACGGGGCTCTAAAAAATATGCCCGATATGCAGTTGTCCGAAAATTCTCTCGCCATTGCTCAAACTTCACTAAAAATTGCTCGTTCAGGATATATTCCATCAATCTCAGCTTCTGCATCGGTCGGAACTTCTCATTCCAATTTCAATAACTTCGGCAATCAAATAGTTGATAATCTGTCGCAAAACGTAGGCATATCGGTATCAATTCCAATCTACGACCGCTCACAAACACGCACACGCGTGCGCCAAGCAAAACTTGCTATCAATCAAGCCGAATTAGAGCATCAACAAACCGAACTCGACATACGCCAAACTATTGTACAAACCTATTTAGACGTAATTACCTCGATGGCAAAATACGATTCAAACATTAAGAAATCAGAGGCTTGGCGCAAAACATTTGATGCCTATAGCGCACAATTCCGCCTTGGTGCAATCACCACTGTCGAACTCCTTCAACAGCAAAACAGCTACATCTCTGCTCTCAACGACTACATCCAAGCGAAGTATAATTTTATGCTCAAACGCGAAATTCTCAACATATATATGGGCAACTAAAATTTGCCTATTCAAATACACACTCTCAGTGTGTATCGCCCAATACAATAATCCTTAACTTTTAGCTACCTTCAAGCAAGGTTCATCATAGGATAACCATACCTTCAGAATACCCACTCTCAGTGTGTATCGATCACTAAAACGAAAACAAAAACACAACTAAATATGAAGAAAAAAACAATCATCATCGCATCGCTAATCCTCGTTTTAGCCGTTTGCGCATTCCTCTTTTTACGCCCTTCTAAAAAAGAGATTATCTGGACAACGCAAGTTATCGAACCTGCCACTGTCGAACTTTCAATCACGGCAACGGGCTATGTTCAACCTGTCGACCAAGTCGAAATCGGTACTCAGGTGTCGGGCGAAATCGAGCATATTTATGTCGATTACAACTCGAAAGTAACCAAAGGCCAACTTATTGCCGAGCTCGACAAATCTACTCTCAACGAGCGACTTACACAAACTCTCGCAAATGAAAAAAGTAGCCAAGCAGCTCTCACTCTTGCCGAGCAAACCTACAATCGCACCAAAGAGCTCTACGACGCAAAGGCTGCTACCCTAAAAGAGTTCGAACAAGCCACAAGCCAACTTGTTCAAGCTCAATCTGCTTACGAAAATGCTAAAACCAATGTGCGCGAAGCTCGCGTAAATCTCTCATATGCAGAAATATATTCTCCTATCGACGGCATCGTGCTAGACAGACAAGTGGAAGAAGGCCAAACTGTTGCGGCTTCTTTTTCTACTCCAACAATGTTTATTATTGCCAAAGACCTAAAAAATATGCAGGTAGAAGCTGATATAGATGAGGCTGATATAGGCCAAGTTGCTCTTGGTCAACGCGTAATATTCACCGTAGATGCCTATCCTACTCTCTCTTTCGAGGGAACAGTCGGACAAATACGCCTCCAACCTACTGTTACTAACAATGTGGTAACTTACACGGTGATTATCAATGCACAAAACCCTGATGAAAAACTATTCCCGGGTATGACTGCTTCGGTTACAATCATCACTCAATCCGAAACTGCTCCAGTAGTACCGCTTGAGGCTATGAATTTCCAACCAACACACGAAATTTTCAAGTCGCTCGACCGTCCTGAATTTCCAAAACCTGAAAAAGGCTCATTCCCTCCTCGTCCTGAAAATATGCCTGCACCAGGCGAAATGCCAAATTTCCCTTCTGAATTTGGCGAAATGCCTCCTATGCCAATGGGTTCTATGCCTGACATGAAAGGACAAATGGTATGGGTAAAAAATGGCAATTCAATACAACCTCGCCCTGTCGAAACTAGTTTAAGCGATGGTGTAAATAGCATAATCCTCCGCGGATTGCACGAAGGCGACACTGTGGTACTTTCTGCTACTACCGAGGTAAAAAAAGCAAAAAAACGTCCTGGCTCTAATCCATTCTTGCCAGGCCCACCTCCAAGAAAATAAGTTCAGTTCGTAGTTTTTATACAAATTAAAATGAGTATTATCAAAATAGAAGATATACGTCGAGATTTTATAGTTGGTAGCGAAACGGTGCATGCCCTAAGGGGTGTCTCGTTCGATATCAACCAAGGAGAGTTTGTATCTATAATGGGTACAAGTGGTAGTGGCAAGTCCACTATGCTCAACATATTAGGTTGTCTCGACAAACCAACATCGGGAGAATATTACATCGACGGAATAGCTGTAAGCAAACTCTCAAAAGACAAACTTTCACTCATCCGCAATCGCAAAATAGGCTTCGTATTCCAAAGCTACAACCTCCTACCTCGAACTACAGCCATAGAAAATGTAGAATTGCCATTGCTCTACAATCATGAAATTAGCAAAAAAGAACGTCACGAACGTGCTATCGAAGCCTTAAAGCTTGTTGGCCTCGAAGATCGTATGATGCACATGCCAAACCAACTGTCTGGCGGTCAACAACAACGTGTTGCCATAGCGCGTGCTCTTGTGTCCGATCCTGTCATCATCCTTGCCGATGAAGCTACAGGCAACCTCGACACTCGCACGTCATACGAAATCATGTCGCTATTCCAACAACTTAATGCTCAAGGCAAAACTATTGCTTTCGTAACCCACGAGCCTGACATTGCACAATTCACAACTCGCACCATCATGCTTCGCGACGGAAAAGTCATTAAGGACGAGCCTGTTAATACATTATCAGCACAAGAATTTTTATTGAATCTACCTGAGCAAAATGATTAAGACACAACGATTATGAATCTATATTCTCTCTTAAATATTGCATATAAAGCTCTGATGCGCAACAAAATGCGCGCCATGCTCACTATGTTAGGCATTGTCATCGGCATTGCTTCGGTAATAGCCATGATTTCCATCGGACAAAGTTCGCAACAAAATATCAACGAACAGATATCTGGAATGGGTACTAATCTCATTATGGTCATGCGTCAACAACGCCGTCCTGGAGTTAATACTGGTAGCACTAACGTGCAGTCGCTCAAATACAAAGACTGCATTGCTATACGCAATCAAGCAAAATATGTAAGCAACGTAAGTCCATATATCCAATCAAGCGGACAACTAATCCGTGGGTCAAACAACTGGCCTACAAGCATCGCTGGTGTGGACCCTTGCTATCTTGACATCAGAAAATATAAACTCGAAAGAGGTACAAATTTCACTCAAGCTCAAATAAATTCATACGCAAAGGTTTGTCTAATTGGTACCACCATAGTTGAAAATCTATTTCCAGACGGAGAAAATCCAATTGGCAAAGAGATTCGTTTTGGTAAAATCCCATTCAAAGTGATAGGTATTCTTGAATCGAAAGGTCAAAACCAAATGGGACAAGACCAAGACGACATAGTAATTGCACCTTACACAACTATTCAAAAACGTATAGCCGCTATCGACTATATACACATGATTTATGCCTCTGCTACATCCGAAAGCGTTGCCAATCAGGCTACTGATGAAATAGAAAGCATCCTCCGTGCACAGCATAATATTCTACCTGGCAAAGAAAACGACTTCGATGTACACACCCAATCTGAAATGCTTGAAATGATGACTTCTGTAACAGGATTCATATCTATACTTCTTGCCGCAATTGCCTCTATATCACTCGTAGTTGGTGGTATTGGCATTATGAACATCATGTATGTAACTGTAACTGAACGTACAAAAGAGATTGGCTTAAGAATGAGTATCGGTGCTCGCTCACGCGACATCATGCGACAATTCCTTGCCGAGAGTATAATTCTCTCACTTTTAGGGGGCGTTATCGGCATTTTATTCGGACTACTAATTTCTTATGTCGTATCGTGGGTTTTATCTTGGCCATTCATTGTTAGCACATCGTCTATTATTTTATCATTCGTGGTATGTGCCGCAACAGGTATCTTTTTTGGATGGTATCCTGCAAAAAAAGCAGCCAACCTCGACCCTATCAATGCTCTCCGATACGAATAAAAAAACTCTCCTAACTCAAAATTATGCTGAATTACGAAAAACATCCTGTACTGATAGCCGCTATTTTAGCAATTATAATAGCGCTACTCAACTATATTACTTTGGTCTTTTTCTTTGAATATGCCGAATTCATTTTTGGTTTCGATTTTCCTAAATTCTCTCAATTCAACCTAAACCTATATATAAGCAATATCTTTTAGTTCCTCAAAAAGACAAACTTGTTATTGTCAACACAACCGACATTGCTTTTGTCTATATCGACACTCTGGTAATCAAAATGATTACAATTCGAGGCGAAATATATTTCTTAAACGAAACTCTTGAAGATATCTACAAACAACTTGACCCCCAACATTTCTATCGGGCTAATCGCCAACAAATCATAAATCGGTCTATAATAAAAGACATCAGCACATGGCTAGGCAATAAAGTGCTTGTAACGCCCAAAATTCCTATTCCACAACGTATAACTATCAGTAAGGGAAGAGCTGCCGAATTCAAAAAATGGCTTGCGGGTATTGCATAATAGAAAAAAAATTTGTAATTTTGCACCCCAAATTAGTGTACATTGGTGGCTCTATGCCATTAGTGTGCCGTTTTTAGTGTATATATCACTGAATAACAATAAATTAAATTAAACATAAACTAATTAAAAAAACACTATGCAAAACAAAGGATTTGTTAGATTGCTTGCAGCTGCTTTGATGTTGATCTGCCTCTTCTACCTCTCTTTTACGTTCGTAACTAGCAATTACGACAAAAAAGCTAAGGCTTACGCTAATGGAGACGACCAAGAGTACTACAACTTCATGGACTCTGTAGGTGGCGAAAAAGTGTGGATGGGTTACACCCTCCGCGAATGTCGCGAAAAAGAAATCGGTCTTGGTCTTGACCTTAAAGGCGGTATGAACGTACAACTCGAAGTTTCTGTTGCTGATGTACTTCGTGCCCTTTCTGACTACAACACAAACGAAAACTTCAACAAAGCTATCGAACTTAGCCGTCAACGCCAAGCTCGTTCTGGCGAAAACTTCTTGAAAATCTTCCAAGAAGAGTTCGAAAAACTCGACGCTAATGCTCGCCTCGCTGGTATCTTCAGTACATACGACCTCAAAGACCGTATCTCAAGCTCAGCTACTAACGACGAAGTTGTTAAAGTTCTCCAAGAAGAAGTTAACAGCGCTATCGACAATTCGTTCAACGTGCTCCGTTCTCGTATCGACCGTTTCGGTGTTGTTCAACCTAACATCCAACGTCTCGACGTTGAAGGTCGTATCCTCGTAGAACTTCCAGGTGTTAAAGAACCTGAACGTGTTCGTAAACTCCTCCAAGGTTCTGCTAACCTCGAGTTCTGGGAAACTTATAAATATGCTGAAGTTGCTCCTTACCTCGAACAAGCTAATGCTGTAATCCGCGAAATGAACCGCGCTACAGAAGAAGCTAACGCTACAGTTGCAACTGAAGAAGTTAAAGCTGAAGAAGTTGTTGCTGAAGTAGCTGAAACTACTGACTCAGTGGCTGACCTCGCAGCAGAACTTACTGCAGAAACTGAAACTACAGAAGCTGACCGTGAAGAAATGCGCCGCGAATATCCATTATTCAGCCTTCTTCAACCTATGCAAAACAATGGCCCTATCGTAGGTCTTGCCCTTGCATCTGACACAGCTGATGTAAACGACATGCTCGCTATGAAACAAGTAGCTGAACTCTTCCCACGCGAACTCCGTTTCGTATGGTCAGTGAAAGCTATGGACCCAGAAGCTCAACAACCTGTATACGAACTCATCGCTATCAAAGTGACTAACCGCGATGGTCGCGCTCCACTCGAAGGTGGTGTTGTAACTGACGCTCGCGCTGACTTTGACCAATATTCAGCTGGTGCTACTGTAAGCATGAAAATGAATGCCGAAGGTTCTAAAACTTGGGCTCGTTTGACTAAAGAAAACATCGGTCGCGAAATCGCTATCGTTCTCGATGGTTATGCTTACTCATTCCCAACAGTT
>JAFYMM010000103.1 GCA_017550055.1 Paludibacteraceae bacterium | reverse complement strand
CGATCTGGTTATACCTTCATTGGTTGGGATACTGATTTTAGTAATGTTCAGTCTGATTTAACCATTAAGGCTATATATGAGCAAAATACAGCCTTAGATAATGTAGAGGAAGAAACAAAACTCCATCCTCAAAAAGAAATGATAGATGGCATTTTATACATTATCATGCCTGATGGTACTAAATACACTATTAACGGAGCAATTATAAAATAAAATTTCACATGATAGAAAAAGCCTCGAAAGTTTTTAATCCTTTTGAGGCTTTTACTTTTTAGTACACTACAACAAAGCCGCCCACGCCTCACCACCCCCTTGCACAATCAAAAAAAAAATCGTAACTTTGCTTGTTAATTCACACTTGGATAGCACAATCATCTATCCAAGTCTAAAAGTCAAACCCGGATGGTCTGTCATTCTTCCGCCAAGATACGTCACAGACGTAGCAAGGCGCATAAAAAATAAACAATTTGTCTTTCTGTCATTCTGTCTAAAAAACATCTAAAAATATGTCATTCTTCCGCCAAGATACGTCGCAGACGTAGCAAGGCGTATGTAAAAAGAAACAATTTGTCTTTCTGTCATTCTGTCTAAAAAAATAAACACAAAAAAATACGTCATTCTTTCGCCAAGATACATCACAGACGTAGCGAGGCGTATGTAAAAGTAAAAAATTTGTCTTTCTGTCATTCTGTCTAAAAGAACAAACACAAAAAATATGTCATTCTTTCGCCAAGATACGTCGCAGACGTAGCAAGGCGCATGTAAAATAAAAAATTTGTCTTTCTGTCATTCTGTCTAAAAAAATAAACAAAAAACAAAACGATACCGAGTAAACTCTTGCTACTCACTACTAAATGCTTAAAATATGAAAGTATATAAATTTGGAGGCGCATCAGTCAAAGATGCCAACGGCGTACGCAATCTCTGCGAAATAGTAAAACAATCTGACGAAAAACTCATCGTAGTCATCTCTGCCATGGGCAAAATGACCAACGCTTTCGAGCTAGTAGTCAACAGTTTCTTCAACCACAAAGCCGATGTCGAGCAGCACATCAAAGCCATCGTCGACTATCACGAAACAATCATCGCCGACCTCTTCGGCGACCAACGCGACACAATTGACACCCTCATTGCCGACCTCTACTCTCAACTCGACGAAATCATCAGCCAACGCCCATCTCTCAGCTACGACTTTGAGTATGACCGCATTGTATCATTCGGCGAACTCCTCTCTACAACCATCGTAGCCACATACCTCTGCCACATCGGCCTACCTGCCGAATGGATCGACGTGCGCAAATGCATCATCACCGATGCCAACCACCGCGACGCCAACGTTGACATGGAAGTCAGCCTCAACCTCTGCCAAGAAGCATTCCTCGACAAACAACTCACCGTAACTCAAGGCTTCCTCGCTGGCACAAAAACCAACCAAACAACAACCCTCGGCCGCGAAGGTTCCGACTACACAGCCGCAATCCTCGCCAACCTACTCAATGCCGAAAGCGTAACAATCTGGAAAGACGTACCAGGCGTAATGAATGCCGACCCTAAACTCTACGAAAACGTACAAATCATACCAGTACTATCATACAAAGAGGCCATCGAACTCAGCTACTGCGGAGCCTCAGTCATTCACCCAAAAACTGTTAAACCATTACAAAACAAACGCATACCTCTCCACGTGAAATCGTTTGTTCACCCAACCGAACCGGGTTCCGTAATCACCAACTACACCGAACGACTCGACCTCCCACCAATCTACATCAACAAACGCAACCAAGTCCTCCTCTCTCTCACTCCTCGCGACTTCTCATTCATCGCCGAAGAGCGACTCAGCAAAATATTCGGAGTACTTGCATCATATCGCCTCAAATCGAGCCTCGTACAAACTGCAGCAATCAGCTTCTCACTTTGCGTTGACTACAACGAAATCAACTTCCAACGCATGATCGACGAGCTCAAAGACGAATACGAAGTCCTCTACAACACCGACGTCGAACTCATCACTATCCGTCACTACACCAAAGAGATAGTTGACCGACTCGTAGGCGAACGCCTCGTCTTCGTCGAACAACGCAACCGCGTAACCGCCCGCTTCGTCGTCCCTGCAATACAATAAATAATCGAAAATACCCAAAGGTCTGTCATTCTTCCGCCAAGATACGTCGCAGACGTAGCGAGGCGTATGTTAAAATAAAAAATTTGTCTTTGTGTCATTCTGTCCAAAAAGAAAAATGAATACAATTCTCCCATTTTTACAAGACTTAGCGCAAAATAACAATCGCTCATGGTTTCAAGAAAACCGTGAGCGATATAACATTGCACGTCAAGCCGTTCTCGACCTAACAGCCACACTCATCAACCAAATCGGACAATTCGACCCACAAGTACGCTACCTCGAACCCAAAGACTGCCTCTTCCGCATCTATCGCGACACCCGATTCTCACTCGACAAATCGCCATATAAACGCCACTTCGGCTCCTATATTGCCATGAACGGAGGCCATCGCAGCACATTTTCAGGCTATTACATCCACCTCCAACCAGGCAACTGCATGCTATCAGGAGGCATCTGGTGTCCCGACAATCAAGGCATCAAGCACTTCCGTTCATACATCGACACCGAATATGATAGCCTATTCGAAATCATGGCACAACCCGATTTCAAACACTATTTTGGCGACAAACTAACCTGTTTCGAATCACTCAAACGCCCACCAATGGGCTATCCCGCCGACCATCCAGCCATCGAACTCCTCAAAATGAAACAATGGCTCACCGAGCACCACTTCGACGACTCCCTACTCAACAACCCACAGCAACTCATCACCCACCTCACCCAAGCCGCCCACGCCATGATGCCATTCTCTCATTGGTGCAACCGCGCCCTCCTCGAATGATAAAAATCAGTGCGCAACAATAAACATTTGTGAAATTTGTGGGAGAAAAAACATCGCGTAGCGATAAAAAATCTGTGTAAATCAGCAGAGCGACGTTTTAGGCAAAGCCTAAACAAGCGAATCAAAAAAAAAGAAAAGAAAAAAATCTTTTCAATCTGTGTAATCTGTGGGAGAAAAAATTATAATTTGTGACAATTAGTGAAATTTGTGGGAGAAAAAAACATCGCGCAGCGATAAATTCCGTGAATTCCGTGCATTCCGTGAGAAATAAAAAAACATGAGTAAAAAAACAATGGCAAAATTCGAACTATTCATAGCAAACCGCTTCAATCGCGAAGAGCGTGACAACCAACAAATGTCCCGCCCAGCCGTGCGTATAGCCATAATAGGAATAT
>JAFYMM010000017.1 GCA_017550055.1 Paludibacteraceae bacterium | reverse complement strand
ATATTATGTTCCGCCCTGAATTGTACGAGCGCTACAAAGTACAAGAACTTATGAATATGCCTCCTGCTCGCATAGTGGTTAACATGTCAATGGACAAGGTTATGGACACTTTCGAAACTACTGGTGCTTGGAACTTACCTGTGGTCGATGAAGAAAACAAATACATCGGATTCGTATCTAAATCAAAAATATTCAACACCTACCGCAAAGTGCTTGTCCACTTCTCAGAAGAATAATTATTAACCAGTTGAAAGTTGAAATTTAAAATTTGAAAATTAATTAGTGCCGAACTAATTATCTTGAATAAAAGAAAAAATGGTAAATTTCAACTTTCACATTTCAAATTATAAAAGTTATGGCTAATCGTAGAACTCTCAAAAAACAAATCCGTGCTATCCTCGGTCAATTAATGGACGAATGTATCATCTGTAATCTCGTTCTCCCTAAATTCGACAACACTACTCTTGACACATTTGCTGCACGCATCATCGAAATCAACGACGAATTCATCGCTCGCGCAAATCATCCAGAGGGAACTAAAGACCCTAAACGCACTAAACAATACTACTCTGCTCTTGTTCAAGACTTCAACAAAGCTACTCTCGAGCTTATCCAAGACATGAACAAAGTGAGCGAATAAAGAAAAAAGTAGTCTTAATCGTTCGACTTCTTTCTCATAATAACATAATATATACATGACGGAAAATTATGTTATTATGTTCTTTTGTCTTTTGATATAATATGGCAAAAATAAATAAAACAAATGCTGCTCGTCTGCTCGACCAAAAGAAAATCAGTTATCAACTGATTCCTTACGAAGTAGACGAACAACATCTTGATGCTGGACATGTAGCCGAGAGCCTCAATGAAAACATCGAACAAGTATTCAAAACTTTGGTTCTTAAAGGCGACAAATCGGACTATTTTGTTTGTGTCATTCCTGGCAACTGCGAAGTAGATTTAAAGAAAGCTGCAAAAGTAAGTGGCAATAAAAATTGCGACCTCATACCAATGAAAGACCTTCTCTCCACTACTGGCTACATACGAGGAGGTTGTTCTCCTATTGGCATGAAAAAACAATTCCCTACCTACTTGCATCAAACGGCTATGGACTTCCCACACATATATATAAGTGCCGGTGTCCGTGGCCTACAAATCCAAATCGCCCCAACCGACCTCATCACCGTCAGCAACGCCACTCTTTGCGATATAATTCTATGACTAAAAGACATAAGAACATAAAAGCATAAAATATAAATTTAATAAATTATGTTATTTTGTTATTATGTCTTCCATAAAATAAAAATATGAAAGAAAAAACTTGTCCACGTTGTGGCAAAAAATTCATCTGTCGCCATGACGATGATATTACCAAATGCCAATGTGCATCAGTACAACTAACACCAGAAGCACGCAAATACGTCTCAGAGAATTATACTGATTGCCTTTGTGCAGACTGCCTTCGCGACATTCTCACCAACAAACTTTGGCTTAATTTTTGAAATTCACAACTAT
>JAFYMM010000102.1 GCA_017550055.1 Paludibacteraceae bacterium | reverse complement strand
CGCAACACGTTAGGCGAATTTTCGGCATTGACTACATATATTTCGTTGTCGGCTTTGTTTGTTTTTCTAAGGAATGTTTTTTCGTTGAGTTCTTGTTTGGGCAACTCTTTTGCGATAGGTTCAATAATTGGAATCATATTGTTAGTTATTAGGGTTTAGTTATTAGTTATTAGTTATTAGTGAATAGTTATTAGTTATTAGTTGTTAGTTATTAGTTGTTAGTGTGTTTAATGATTGGTTGTTTTTTTGTTAATAACTACTCATTAATTTCACTGCAAAGTTACTTAATTTTATTCTTTGCACAAAATTATTCGCATAAAAAAAGACAAGAGAATTGCTCCTCTTGTCTCTTTGTGCTTGATAATTATTGTGTTAATTATTCAAATAATTTGTTGAAGTCTTCTACAGTGATGTCAGTTTCAACAACTTTCACGCTTTCACGGATAACTGCAAATACTTTGTCTTCGAGAGCTTTTTCAGCCATATTTTGTACAGCTTCTTTTTTGCCCAACATTTCTTTAGCATAGTTGTCGAGGATATCATCTGGCACTGAAGTCATACCATATTGTGCAAATTGGATTTTAGCCATGCGACGAGCAAAGAGGTTGATGTCTTCACGGTCAACTTTGATGTCGTTAGCTTTCACTACTTTGTTTTTGAAGAGATACCATTTGAGGTCTTCGAGCATGAGGTTGAAGTCTTTTTCTACAGTTTCTTCAGTCATGTTAGGGTTAGTAGCAAGTACCCAACGTTTCAAGAAAGCTTCAGGGTATGTGAGTTTGTCGAGTTTTTTGATGAAGTGAGCTTTTGCATCAATACCGAATTTGTATTCAGAGTCTTCTTTGTATGATTCTTTGATGCCTTCAGCTACTTTAGCACGGAATTCTTCTTCTGTTTTCACAGTGCCTTCGCCATATACCTTATTAAATAAAGATTCGTCGATAGCAGATTCTTCGTAGTGAGTGATAGAAAGAATTTCGTATTGGAAGTCGCAGTTGATGTTAGCAGCTTCTTCTTTAGTGATTTTGAGCATAGAAGAAATTTCTGCTTCGTTTTCAAATGCTTTGCGTGGGTTGAAGCGAACTACGCTGTTTACTTTAGCGTTAGCGAAAAGAGCTTTTTGTTCGTCATCTTTCATGTAAGCAGAAGAGAGAACTGCATCTTCAACACGGATACCGCCTTCAACAACATTGCCTTCAGCATCGAGTTGGAGCATAGTACCTTTGAGCATGTCTTTAGCATCTTTAGCCTCTTCAACTTGAGTGTAAGAACCAAAACGAGCAGCATATTGTTTTACTTGAGCATCTACCATTTCGTCAGAGATAGTGATGTTGTAGTATTTGATGCTGTCTTTTTTGTTCATAGTAGCTTCGAATTCAGGAGCAAGAGCGATGTCGAATTTGAATTCAAAGTCTTTCTCTGCATCAAAGTCGATATTGCGTTCTTCATCTTCTTTGTTTGGAAGAGGCTCGCCAAGAATATCAAGTTTGTTGTCAGCGATATATTTGTAAAGTTCTTCTTGGAGGAGGCGGTTAAGTTCATCTGCTTTTACACCACGACCATACATCTTTTTAACAAGACCCATTGGAGCCATACCAGGACGGAAACCTGGGATATTAGCTTTTTGACGATAAGATTTGAGGGCTTTCTCTACTTTTTCAGCGTAATCTGCCTCTGTAACTTGAAGTGTAAGCATTGCGTTTACAGCATCAATGTCAGTTCTAATAATGTTCATTTTCAGTTATTTATTAATTGTTAATGATAAAATTTCTCTATTTAGAATTTTAGCACGCAAAGGTAGTAATTTTTTTTGATTTATACAATATATATGTAAAAAAATAATGTTGGGGAGGTTTTGATTGATATGGGGATTGTTGCTGGCGGTTATAGTTATAGTATGTTTATCCTATATTTATAGTATATTTATCCTATATTTATAGTATATTTATGGTATG
>JAFYMM010000016.1 GCA_017550055.1 Paludibacteraceae bacterium | reverse complement strand
TCACTGCTATTGAGGCTATGTTATTTGGTCAATCAGGATTGCTCGACACTGCGCCCAACGACGACTCTTATGTGGCAACACTAAAAAACGAATACTCTTTCTTCGCTCAAAAGTTTGGATTAAAGCAACCCACCTCACTCGGGTGGAAAATGGCTCGAATGCGCCCACAAAACTTTCCTCATCGTCGCATTGCAATATTGGCAACAATGATTGAAGGGGGATTCTCCTATGCTTCAAAAATGATGACTGCAAAGAATATTGACGAAGTAAAAGACCTATTCAACGTTGAATTGTCGGGTTATTGGTCAAGCCGTTACTCCTTTAATGCTTCAGAGGGTGGTTCGACTCGAGGTCTCAGCGACAACTCTATCAATACCCTCATAATAAACGCCGTTGTACCTACAATATATGCTTACGGCAAATTATGCGGCAACGAAGAGGCTTGCTCTCGTGCTGTTGAAATGCTCCAATCACTTAAAGCAGAGCGCAACTCTATTATAGAATTATTTACTCGCGCAGGAATTGAGTGTAAAGATGCTTTTGCATCGCAAGCACTAATACAATTGCGACGCAACTATTGCGAAACACGCAAATGCCTATATTGTCGCATAGGGCATCGCATGCTCGCACGCCACGCCCGCAACAACGATTCGAAATAGTTCCCCTAAAATATCGATTAATTAGTTTCCCGAACGGTCGAAATCGTCGAGCATGTATTTTATATTGAAATAGAAGCCCGCAGGAAGATGCTCCGATATACGTTTCAATATAATGTGGTCATAGTGTGGCTCGATAAATTCTTGGCGTTCAACAACGTAATGAGGGCTCATAAAGTTAATCAACGCATATTCATGACCTATATTGATTACATGCCATGCTGTTTCTTGTGTTTCACCAGTGCCAGTAGAAAGAATCGCACGCAACACATTGTTTAGTCGAGTTTGCCAATGGCGTGCCAAGTTATGCTTTTTCTTCTCCTTATAGGCATAGATGAGATAGTTCATTTGTTGCAAGTCAAATGGGTCATCTTTCAACGACATTTCGGCATATTTAATAATCGAATCACACTCTACACGCGAGAGATGTTCTTTGTAATAAAGTGTTGATATTGAGTGTGAATAGTCATTTTTTTGATAAGGTTGATATTCAGGTTGAAACACATACCCAAAGTAGAGTTGACGATAGTCATTAACACTCATTGTTGGGTCGTTTTTCTCATATCTTTTCATCAATTTATTATACTTGCGAGAGTCGGCAAAATCGCGAATTTTTTCAAGATCGGGCGAAAGGTCGGGTACATTCTTTTGCACCACTTGCGCAACCACAGTATCTTTTACCGACACCGTATCTTGCATCTGTGCCATCAATTGCATATTGACAGCCGTGAATAATATAGTGAGTATAAACCAAAGTCTTTTCATTTTAGGTATATGCTTTTAAGCGATGTGTTGTTATCGTATATAGTTTGTTAGTAATTTTTCTAATATCGTAGCGAAGATGCTCATGGCCACTATCATAGGCAATCCCATTGAAGCCAAACGTTTCACAAATTCGCGCGAAGGGAATTGAATAACTCGCCCTTCAGGAGTGCGACAATATGCCAC
>JAFYMM010000101.1 GCA_017550055.1 Paludibacteraceae bacterium | reverse complement strand
CATGCCCAAATAGGTGAAATCTACTGCGAATGTGAAATTACATTCATTCTCATATATATCCATTCCTGGGGCTAATCCGAATGAGCCATATAGGCTGATATTCTTTTTGTTGAGGTATGTGAATCGGGCTACGGGCATCAGATATATCATTGCGCCATAGTTTCTTTTTTTTGTATAATAGTTTTCTACTATGCAGGTTTCTCTATAAGTGTCAGTACTACCTGCGCCTAATATTGTGAGGTTTGCTCCTATGCCAAACCATTTGTTTACTCGATATTGATATTCTGCGAATAGAAATCCAGTATAAAGATAGTTGTAAGTTCCTCCTGAGATATCTACATATCCTTTTGATATATCAGTTGGTCCATGTACATGATAGAAAGGACCATTGTTAAAGTCAAACCATTTAATGAAGCAATCAGCTACACCAATACGAAATTCGTGAGGGTTTTCTTTGCGATTTTCTCTTGTTTCGGCAAATGCTACGAAAGAGCAAAAAAACACTATTGTGATTGTGATTAGTTTTTTCATGGCATTGAGTTTTATTGTTGTTTGGTAAGATAGATTATTATTTTTTCTCCTTGATAGAGCGAATCGAGTATTACAGTGTCTTTTTGTGAATAACCATAGTCGGCTGTATTGTTGATTAGGAGTGTGTATTCTGTTTTAGTTTTTAAGTGAATATGAAATACCCCAGCAGAATCTGAGTGCACAATATTATTTTTTTCTGGTGTGGTTATATCTATGTCAGAGAGAGGTTTGTTTGTGTTGGAATCTATAATTTCGCCTCTAATGCAACGCATAGGACTTACCCAAATAAAAGGGTCACTATAATATGTACACGAGCCAAATGTTGCGATTATGAATAGGCATATAATGCCAATAATAATGCGTGTTTTCATAGCGGTATTGTTTTAGGGGTTATTAATTTAGAATCTGTAGCCGATGTTGAAACGGTAGAGGCGGTCGAGGAGGAAGGGGAATGGGGCGAGGCCGAATTCGAGGTCGCAGAACCAATGTTTCTTGCCAAGACTGACACCGAAATAGCAGAGGTCGAACATAGGGAGTATGGCCTCGATGGTGTTGTCGTATATCTGCATGTGTGCGCCTATGCCTACTGAGCCATAGAGGCTTGCGTATTGGCTATTGAAGTATGTGAATCGCACCGTTGGCATGAGGGCTAAGCCTAAGCAGTGGTGGTTTTCGGTGTTCACCACGCTTTCAAATTCGCAAATTGAGTAATCGGTTCTCTTCCAAAGCGATGTGCGTGTGTCGAAGTTGGCGCCTACGCTGAGCCAGTGGTTGAAGCGGTATTGGTACTCGACATAGAGGTGGCCCGTACTGCGATAGTTGTGGTCTTCGAAGCCTGTTTGTCGGTAGCCTTCTATTGCATTGGGTAGGCTGAGATTGCCACTTTTTCTGGATTCGAATCCACGTTGAATGAGGTCGTCGGCTATGCCGATATGGATTTCGTGCGGATTCTCTTTACGGTTTTCTTTGGTTTCGGCATGTAGCACGAATGAGCAAAGAATGATTGATATTAAGGCTATTAGTTTTTTCATGACATTTGATTTATTATTTTAGACAGAATGACATAAGAACATAACTTTCTTTTTTGACAGAATGGTCTTGCTTTTGCTTTGCAAAATTTCGACATTAAAGACAGACCCTTCGGCGTTAGCT
>JAFYMM010000100.1 GCA_017550055.1 Paludibacteraceae bacterium | reverse complement strand
ATCAAGCAATACCAAATAATGCTGATTTCCCTTATGATTTCTAAAAAATAGATTTTTACAATGTCGAGCATCATGCCCAGCCCAATATTGCTTTGCTATTTCAATTGTAGGTGCTTCTGGATGCTCTATATATTGATATTCAATCCCTAATTGTTCAAGAAGCTCATAAAGTTTTGGTTCCCCATTCATTATAATAAAAGATTAAAAATTAAAAAATTATTTTTTATCACATAGTGTGCAAAGTTACAAATTTTATTCAAAACTATAACGCCCTTTGCGTGTTTTTTATTTCATACGAAAGCAAAATATGAACATCTGTTTTATGTGGTTTATCTATTTGGTCGTGCGATGAGCCAATAACTTCTCTATCAGAATAAATAGTTTGTGCAATACGCAATGCTGCCGTAAGTCCAAACTTAAATTTATAATCTGCCATCAAATACCATCTAAATGCCGACCCATACATTGCTGGCACATAACCAGCCATTGGCACATCCGACTCATACAAATAAAATCTATTTGCCCACGTAGGTGCTCCATACAAAGCCATCCGAGCCTTCAATCGCAACGGCACCACTTCTACATCATACGCCACATCTTGATAAAACAACCATCCAAACGCAGGTTTGGTAAATTCGCCTAAAATATTCTCTTGAGCCAAATTAGCTTGACCGCCCGTCACAAAACGACAATTCAACATTGCGTATGAAAATTTCAAATACAATTGCCCTACTCTATCTGTTGACGACTGCGAAATATGCCAATCTTCCTCGCTATACCACGCTGGTCTCATCTTATAACGCAACGATGCATAAAGTGTTTTATCCGAATTAAATACACCTTGAAATTGCGAACGTAACTCATAACCAATTTGCGTGGCCGACATAGTTGTCGATGCCCACAATGGTTTATAAACATCTGCCAAAAATGACAAATTCTTTGCTCTACCAACAGGCACTTGCATCGCAAAACTTGCACCATGTTCAGCATTTACGCCCGACAACGACGATGACGCATTTGCCCAAAAGGCATGATATTTTGGCGAAAAATAACGATGTGTTACGGCAAATTGCAATTCGCTCAAAGGACGCACCAACAAAGTATTAGTAGTTGCCAACGCAAAACCCTGACTCAATGCTGTTTCGCCCGAAAACCACACTTTGCTCCTATGAAAAGCATAATCTAACGAGACTCCCCACTGCCTATCTCCCTCAAAATCATTTGCCTTCCAATCTCCATTCCCTAACACAGCTGGCAACGTAAAAAATCCACCATACGCAGTCATTCCCACACTATAATATCGCTGATTATACGACGCATTCGCACCTATTGTATGCAACCCCAATGTCCCTCGACGCTCAATCTCAGTCGTCGTACGATGATACCCCGACTCCGAAAATGAGTGCCATACGCCACCCGCAGTATCCGCATCAAGTGCAGTATAGCTATAGAAAGGTGTAACCGACAATCTATTAAATTCAAGTTTCGCTGCTCCACCAAAAAGTGTTGGCTGTTCCGACACTCCACCATAACCACTCACTCCATACGACGATGAATTCCGATTCAGCACTTGCGACAATCTATCACCATACGCCTGCTGACCAAACAAAAGTCCTCGCCCAAAACCGACTCGATAACTACCTACAACAACACGACTAACCTCCGCAATATTAGATGCTTCTACAAAAAAACGATACAAATCAAAACCTCTACCCCCATCCTTAAACCATGGCTCACCTGCATCTGACTCTGTTGTAACTCCAACCCTAAAATTATTACCTGCCTCAAAATCATAACGCCCTAATAGCCGAAACTGCTCACCAAGATAATGCCCCGATTCATAACCCTTACGCTGTTCTAACACTACATCCGACCGCAACGCCAATTTATGTTTCGTATAACGAAACGCATCTGCCCAACGCACTGTATCAGCAAGTTCTACAACGCACATCACCATCGGGAGCAACAACAGCAAGGGCGACTCAATATCATCAACCAATCGCAACTCAGCCAACGAGCGCACTGGACCATAATAATCAGCATAAAACAAAAGTTCCTCAATCATCCTATCTCCCACAAATTGCAAATCCTCAAATTGCTGCCGAGTCGCACTGTTCCAATCAATCGGATTGTCATACACCCTCCGCAAACGCAACTCCAAATCCTGCACATCCAACGCCTCGCCCGAATCATCCTCACCCAAATAATCAAGAACCAAACCATAAAATTGGTCGAACGAAAACCTATCTGCACAAGCCAGCGATACCGACATAAACAACATCAATATCACAAAAAATAGCCTTCTACATAACCAAAAATTCAACCCAATTTTCATTCGATAAAATACAATAAGTCCCCCTAAATTTTAACATAGGATTTAGCATACTTCAAGCAACCTTCATCATAGGATAACCATACCTGCAAAATACCCCTAAAAATACAATAAGCCACCCTCAAAAAATCAAAATTTATACGAAAGATTTGACAATAGCGACAAACCTATGCGAAAATCCGCCTCGGCAGTCAAATCAAACCTAAATCCAGCAAAACAAACACCAACCCCCAACGAAGGAATCACATAATCGCTACCACGAGCTCCAGCTCGCACAAGCAATTCCGACATAAGCCTATACTCCATCCCCACAGCCCAATCAACTCCCCTATCAAGCACATAACCCACCTCAACCAACAAATCCAAATCATCAACAAACTGATAATTACACCCAACATGCATCATCACGGGCAACTTTCTCGCAACATCATTATAATCAATCTGCGAAAACGAAGGATTAAACATCCTAAAACCCACAACACACCTCTCCGTAACATCCAACTGCAAACCCACCTGTGCCGTAAAAGCATGACGATATCCCACCTCATCAGGCAAAAACATATTAAAATAATCAAACTCAATGCCCATCGCCACAACACCAAACTTACGAGCAACAGTCAAAGCCGCCATCATCTCATGATAATCAGCATAACCAAAAAACTTAAACGCACCACCCACATTAAAAAACTTTGACGGAACTGCAACAGAAAGATATTCATCCGACAACTCCGACGAAAAATAACGATTCTCATACCCCACCGAAGCCATCACCGACTCCTCTCGCGCCAAAGTGGCAGGATTAGCAAAAGCCAACCACCGCTCCGTAAACACCACATCTGCTCCCGCAGGAGCTACGCCCAAAGGCAAAATTTCCTGTACCTGAGCCAAAACTTGACTCAAATACAGGAAATTAAATATCAATATAAAAAATATTTTTTTCAATCCACTTTTATCCAATTAGATATAACTGAAATAATATTCTGACGCGCCATATCAGGTTGCATAGCCTCTTCAAGCGAAATAGAACGAGACGAAACTTCAAGACATTCCGATACACCAGCACGAATAACAGCCTCCTTATCAACTATATGACCAGCAATAGCCAACACAGGAACTCCAGCTTGATTTGAGCGACGGAGCAAACCTGTCAATGCTTTGCCCATCAACGACTGAGCATCAATAGTACCTTCACCTGTAATCACCAAATCCGCCTCATCAACCAAATTATCAAAATCGAGAATATCCAAAATACAATCAATTCCCGAACGAAGTTTAGCGTTCAAAAGTGCTGCAAAAGCACCACCAAAACCACCAGCAGCACCCATGCAAGGCTGATTTTCAATCGTAACACCACAACAACGACGCCAAACATGGCTTATATGACGAAGACCAGCATCAAGAACCTTAACATCCTCCTCACTAGCACCCTTTTGTGGAGCATAAATAAAAGCAGCCCCTTGAGGACCAAACAACGGATTTTGAACATCACAAGCAACTGTCAATTCAATATCAGCCATTTTGCGCTTAAGCGAAGTCAAATCAAGGTGAGTAACATCTTGAAGCATGGCTCCTGTAATAGGAGTTTTTATTACACGACCTTGCGAATTATAACAACGCAATCCTAATGCCTGCATTGCACCAAGACCAGCATCATTAGTTGCACTACCACCAATGCCAATCAAGAATTTGCGATAACCCAAATCCAATGCAGCTTGCATCATCACACCAACACCATAAGTAGTAGTATTCATCGGATTACGCTCTTCTTCCGACAACAAAGTAAGACCTGCCGCTGCTGCCATCTCAATAATAGCACAACGACCAACTGCACCAAATTGCACTTTAATAGGGCGCATCAATGGATCAAACGCATCAATAGTATGATAACGACCACCAAGATGATTAACCAAAACCTCAGTCAAACCTTCGCCACCATCGCTCAATGGCAAAGAGAATACTTCACAATCAGGAAGAACCTCATTAAAAGCTTTAGTTACTGCCTCTGCTACCTCTGTAGCAGACAAAGAACCCTTAAACGAATCAACTGCTATAACAACTTTTTTCATATATTGTTTTTTTATTAAAATGCAAATTAGTCCTTATTCTTCACATCACACACCTAACCCCCTAACAATTTGCAAAGTTACAAAAAAAATCGCAATTAAAAACACCTTATAAATATACAAAATCTACACTATAGATACATATTTAGGAAATTTAAGAGATTTTTGCTTGCTTAAAAGAATAAAAAATAGTAACTTTGCAAAATTATGACAGATAGTACATTATTCAAAAATAAGAAAATAGCATTTCAGACACTTGGTTGCAAACTCAACTTTGCAGAAACGTCTGCGTTAGGCCGACAACTCAAAGAGATTGGTTTCGTTCCAAGCAAAGCAAATGAAGAGGCTGACGTAGTAATTATAAACACTTGCTCGGTGACCGACACTGCCGACAAAAAAGGTCGTCAAATGATTCACCGCATGATAAAAAAACACCCTAACGCCTACATCGTAGTAACAGGATGCTATGCTCAATTAAAACCCGAAGAAATCGCAAATATAAAAGGCGTTGATTTAGTGCTCGGCGCAAACGAAAAAGTAGTATTAACTGACTTTCTCAATGATATTGAGAAAAAACAACAAGCCCAATATCACGTTGTTCGCACAGCACAGATACGCAACTTCCGTCCTGAATGTAGTGCAGATGACCGCACCCGCCACTTCTTAAAAGTACAAGACGGATGTGACTATTATTGCACATATTGTACAATACCCTTTGCTCGCGGACGTAGCCGTAATGCCTCAATTGCCGACACTATCAAAGTAGCAGAAAAGGCTATTGCAGATGGAGCCAAAGAGATAGTGCTAACAGGCGTAAACACAGGAGATTTCGGACGCAGTACGGGTGAAACATTCTTCGAACTTATACAAGCATTAGACAATTTAGAAGGCGAAGTAAGATACCGCATTTCAAGTATCGAACCTAACCTTCTAACCGATGAAATAATTGATTTTGTGGCATCGTCACGCCATTTTGCTCCGCATTTTCATATTCCATTACAAAGCGGAAGCAATGAATTATTAAAACTAATGCATCGTAGATACGACACTGCTCTTTTTGCATATAAAATCAACAAAATAAAACAAGTAATGCCAAATGCATTCATCGGCGTTGACGTAATGGTTGGTGTGCGAGGTGAAACTCTTGAATTATTTGAAGAGTGCAAAGCATT
>JAFYMM010000099.1 GCA_017550055.1 Paludibacteraceae bacterium | reverse complement strand
TGCTGCTCAGATGGACGGTGCTATCATCGTATGTGCTGCTACTGATGGTCCTATGCCTCAGACTCGTGAGCACATCCTTTTGGCTCGTCAGGTAAACGTACCTCGCTTGGTTGTATTCTTGAACAAGTGTGACATGGTTGACGACGAAGAAATGCTTGAACTCGTTGAAATGGAAATGCGTGAACTTCTCGCTTTCTATGAATTCGATGGCGACAACACTCCTATCATCCGTGGTTCTGCTCTTGGTGCATTGAACGGCGAAGCTCAATGGGAAGACAAAGTTATGGAACTTATGGATAACGTTGATAACTGGATCCAACTTCCTCCACGTGCTGTAGATAAACCATTCTTGATGCCTGTTGAAGACGTATTCTCTATCACTGGTCGTGGTACAGTTGCTACAGGTCGTATCGAAACTGGTATCATCCACGTAGGTGATGCAGTTGAAATCATCGGTCTTGGTGCAGAAAAACTTACTTCTACAGTTACTGGTGTTGAGATGTTCCGTAAACTTCTCGATGAAGGTGAAGCTGGTGATAACGTAGGTCTTCTCCTCCGTGGTATCGACAAAAACGAAATCAAACGTGGTATGGTTATCACACACCCAGGTAAAGTGACTCCTCACACTAACTTCAAAGCTTCTGTTTATATCTTGAAAAAAGAAGAAGGTGGTCGTCACACTCCATTCCACAACAAATATCGTCCACAATTCTACATCCGTACTTTGGACGTAACAGGTGAAATCACTCTTCCAGAAGGAACTGAAATGGTTATGCCAGGTGACAACTTGGAAATCACAGTTCAACTTATCTACCCAGTAGCATGTAGCGAAGGTCTTCGTTTCGCTATCCGCGAAGGTGGTCGTACAGTAGGTTCTGGTCAAATCACAGCTATTCTTGACTAATACAAGGGTTAATATATAAAAAGGAAACGGGATAGCGTTTCGCAATCCCGCTCCTTTTTGAAATACGGGTCTAGCTCAGTTGGTAGAGCACTGGTCTCCAAAACCAGGTGTCGGGAGTTCGAGCCTCTCGACCCGTGCTAAAAACTATTTGTAAATTATGAAACTAATCAACTATTTTAAAGAATCCTATACTGAGCTTGTTGAGAAGACCTCATGGCCTACTCGTAAAGAGCTTACCAATAGTGCGGTAGTTGTTTTGATAGCTTCCCTCCTTATCGCATTGGTGGTTTGGGTTATGGATTTAGGTTTCGAAAACATCATGTCGTTAATTTACAAATACATTTAATTTTAGGAGGAATTAAAAATGTCTGAGACAACAAAGAAATGGTATGTCCTTCGTGCTGTTAGTGGCAAGGAGGCAAAGGTGAAGGAGTATATTGATGCAGAAATCAAAAACTCGAACCTTGGACAATATGTATCTCAGGTTTTGATTCCAACTGAAAAGGTGTATTCTGTACGTAACGGCAAAAAAGTTGTTAAAGAACGCAGTTATCTTCCAGGATATGTCCTCGTTGAGGCCGCATTGAATGGAGAGGTGACTGGTCATCTGCGTGATAACGTTCCAAATGTCATTGGCTTTTTAGGTGCTTCTGTAGGAAAACAACCGGAACCACTTAGAGACTCTGAAGTGAAACGTATATTAGGCCTATTCGATGAAATTGCAGAGGCAGAAGAAGAGATCTTGACTCCTTTCTATGTTGGCGACAATGTTAAAGTAATCACAGATCCATTCAATGGTTTTTCTGGCGTAATCGAAGAAGTTAACAATGAGCAGAAGAAACTGAAAGTAATGGTCAAAATCTTTGGACGTCAAACTCCAGTTGAGCTTGGTTTTACACAAGTAGAAAAAGAGTAAGTTATTTTGTTACGAATTTGATTTACTCTGAAACTATTAAAAAACGGGAATCTCAGAGAAGTTCCTTTTTGTTAACACACAAAATTAAAAAGAATTATGGCAAAAGAAATTGCTGGATTTATTAAATTGCAAATTAAAGGTGGTGCAGCAAATCCATCACCTCCTGTAGGACCTGCACTTGGTTCTAAAGGTATCAATATAATGGAATTCTGTAAGCAGTTTAATGCCAGAACTCAAGACAAAGCTGGTAAGGTATTGCCTGTTGTAATTACTTACTATGCAGACAAATCTTTTACTTTTGTTGTAAAAACTCCACCAGTTGCAATTCAACTTTTGGAAGTTTCAAAACAAAAATCTGGTAGTGCAGAACCAAACCGTAAAAAAGTGGCAGAAATCACTTGGGAACAAGTTCGTGCTATCGCAGAAGATAAAATGCCTGACTTGAACTGCTTTGAAATTGAGGCTGCTATGAAAATGGTAGCAGGAACTGCGAGAAGTATGGGTATCGCTGTTAAAGGCGAATTTCCTAATTGTTAATCATTAAAACTTCAATTGAAATGGGAAAACTAACAAAAAATCAAAAGTTGGCTTTAGAAAAAATTGAAGCAGGAAAGGCTTATACACTCAAAGAAGCTGCAAAATTGGTAAAAGAAATTACTACTACCAAATTCGATGCCTCTGTTGATATCGATGTACGTTTGGGTGTTGACCCACGTAAAGCAAACCAAATGGTTCGTGGCGTGGTATCATTACCTAATGGTACAGGTAAACAAGTAAGAGTTCTTGCATTATGTACTCCTGACAAAGAAGCTGAAGCTAAAGCTGCAGGCGCTGATTATGTAGGTCTTGATGAATATATCGAGAAAATCAAAGGTGGATGGACAGATGTAGATGTTATCATCACAATGCCAGCTATCATGGGTAAAATCGGTGCTCTCGGTCGCGTTTTGGGTCCTCGTGGTCTTATGCCAAACCCAAAAAGTGGTACAGTGACTATGGATGTTGCTAGCGCAGTACGCGAAGTAAAACAAGGTAAAATCGATTTCAAAGTTGACAAATATGGTATCGTTCACACTTCTATCGGTAAAGTTTCGTTCGACGAACAAAAAATCGTAGAAAATGCACGTGAATTCATGGCAACTATCATGAAATTGAAACCTTCGACTGCTAAAGGTACTTACGTTAAGAGCATTTATCTTTCTACAACTATGAGTAAAGGTGTTAAAGTTGACACCAAATCTATTGATGAAAACTAATAATCTGAAAGTATGAAAAAGGAAGATAAAAGCATAGTAATTGATCAAATTAAAGAAGTTATTTCTTCATATTCTCACTTCTACCTTACAGAAACACAAGGTATGAATGCTGAGCAAGTAAGCGAACTTCGTAGAGAGTGTTACAAAAATGACATCAAAATGCTTGTTGTTAAAAACAAGTTGATGATCAAAGCACTTGAGTCTCTTGAAGGCGATTTCTCTCCTCTTTACGGATCTTTGAAAGCTAACACAGCATTGTTATTGTCTAACGTAGGTAATGCACCTGCAAAACTTATCAAAGACTTTAACAAAAAGAACATGAAACCTGTTCTTAAAGCAGCTTACGTTGAAGAATCATTCTATATTGGTGAAAACCAAATCGACGCTCTTGCTACAATTAAGAGCAAAAACGAACTTATTGGCGAAGTTATTGGCTTGCTCCAATCGCCTGCTAAGAACGTTATTTCTGCACTCCAATCTGGAGGAAATACAATTCACGGGGTTCTTAAAACGCTCGCTGAAAGATAATATTTTTATTCAATTAATTCAAATAATCAAAACATTTAAATATTTATTACAATGGCAGATTTGAAAGCTTTTGCAGAACAATTGGTAAACTTGACCGTTAAAGAGGTTAACGAGTTGGCCGAAATCTTGAAAAACGAATATGGTATCGAACCTGCTGCTGCAGCTGTAGCTGTTGCTGCTGGTCCTGTAGCTGGTGCTGAAGCAGCAGCTGAAGAAAAATCTTCATTCGATGTAATCTTGAAATCAGCTGGTGCAAACAAACTTGCAGTAGTTAAATTGGTTAAAGAACTTACAGGTCTTGGCTTGAAAGAAGCTAAAGATATGGTTGACGGTGCTCCTTCAACAGTTAAAGAAGGTGTTGCTAAAGACGAAGCTGAAGCTCTTAAAAAACAACTTACTGAAGCAGGCGCTGAAGTTGAACTTAAGTAATAAACTTCTCCTGTTAATTCAGGAAATATGGTTTAGAATCCCGATTAAAAGGGACTCTAAACCTTTTTACGTATAATTCACTAAGTTCAACAAATATTCTTATACTCATGTCTTTAAATACTAACAATCAGAGAGTTAGTTTTGCTTCGGTGAAGAGTCAGTTTCCTTATCCTGACTTTCTTGAAGTGCAACTCAAATCGTTTAGGGATTTCTTCCAATTAGATACTGCTACTGAGCATAGGAAGAATGAGGGTATGTATAAAGTTTTTGCTGAAAACTTCCCAATTGCAGATACCCGCAATAATTTCGTTCTCGAATTTCTCGATTATTATATCGAACCTCCTCGTTATACTATTGAAGAATGTCTTCGTAGAGGTCTTACATATAGCGTGCCATTGAAGGCAAAACTTAAACTTTATTGTACAGACCCAGATCACGAAGATTTTGATACCGTTATCCAAGACGTATATTTGGGACCTATCCCATATATGACAGATAAGGGTACTTTCGTCATAAACGGTGCTGAACGTGTTATCGTTTCGCAATTGCACCGTTCTCCAGGTGTATTCTTTGGTCAAAGTGTACACACAAATGGTACTAAACTTTATTCTGCTCGTATCATTCCTTTCCGTGGTTCTTGGATTGAGTTTGCTACAGACATTAACAATGTTATGTATGCTTATATCGATCGTAAGAAAAAATTGCCAGTAACAACATTGTTGCGTGCAATTGGTTTTGAGTCGGATAAAGACATCCTTGAAACATTCGGTTTAGCAGAAGAGGTGAAAGTAAACAAAACTAACCTTAATCGTGTTATTGGCCGTCAACTTGCTGCACGTGTTGTAAAACCACGTGTTGAAGACTTTGTTGATGAAGCAACAGGTGAGGTGGTTACTGTTGAACGTACTGAAGTGATTATTGAACGTGAAACTGAATTGACCAAAGCGCACATTCAACCTATTATTGATTCAGGTAGTCAAACAATCCTTCTTCACAAAGAAGATCAAAATATGACAGAGTATCAAATCATCTATAATACTCTTCAAAAAGACCCTTCTAACACTGAACGTGAAGCTGTATTGCATATCTATCGCCAATTGCGTAACGCAGAACCAGCCGATGACCAAACAGCTCGTGAGGTAATCAATGGCTTGTTCTTCTCTGAAAAACGTTACGATTTGGGTGAAGTAGGTCGTTACCGTATCAATAAAAAACTTAATCTCACTACAAGCATGGATGTTCGCGTACTTACTCGCGAAGACATCATTGAGATTATCAAACACCTTATTCAACTTATTAACTCTAAAGTAACTGTTGACGATATTGACCACTTGAGTAATCGTCGCGTGCGTACTGTTGGAGAACAATTATATAATCAATTCGGCGTTGGTTTGGCTCGTATGTCTCGTACTATCCGTGAACGTATGAATGTTCGCGACAACGAGGTGTTTACTCCAGTTGAACTTATCAATGCTAAAACAATATCTTCTGTCATCAATACTTATTTTGGTACTAATGCATTGTCTCAATTCATGGACCAAACTAACCCATTGGCAGAAATCACACATAAACGCCGTTTGTCGGCTCTTGGTCCTGGTGGTCTTTCTCGTGACCGCGCTGGTTTCGAGGTTCGTGACGTTCACTACACTCACTATGGTCGTCTCTGTCCAATCGAAACACCTGAGGGTCCAAACATTGGTCTTATCTCTTCTTTGTGTATTTATGCAAAAATCAATGATCTCGGCTTTATCTCTACTCCTTATCGTAAAGTAGAAGATGGTAAAGTGAACCTCAATAACGATGATGTTGTTTATTTGACAGCTGAAGAGGAAGAAGACCTTGTAGTAGCTCAAGGTAATGCACCTTTGAATGCAGATGGTACATTCATCCGTAACAAAGTAAAAGCTCGTCTTGAAGCAGACTTCCCACTTGTAGCTCCAACCGAAGTAAATATGATGGACGTTGCTCCACAACAAATTGCTTCTATTGCAGCTGCTTTGATTCCATTCTTGGAGCATGATGACGCTAACCGTGCATTGATGGGATCTAACATGATGCGTCAAGCAGTTCCATTGCTTCGTTCTGAAGCTCCTATCGTAGGTACAGGTATCGAAGGTCAAATGATCCGCGACTCACGTACTCAAATTATGGCTGAAGGCGATGGTGTTGTAGAATTTGTTGACGCTTCTGTAATTCGTATTAATTATGACCGTACAGAAGATGAAGAATTCGTAAGCTTTGTAGATTCGGTTAAAGAGTATAAATTGCCTAAATTTATGCGTACTAACCAAGATACAACTATCGACCTTCGTCCTATCGTACGCAAAGGTGATAAAGTAACAAAAGGCCAAATCCTCACAGAAGGTTATTCAACTCAAAATGGCGAATTGGCTCTTGGACGTAACCTCAAAGTAGCTTATATTCCTTGGAAAGGTTACAACTATGAGGATGCTATCGTGCTTAACGAACGTATCGTACGTGAAGATATCTTTACTTCAGTTCACGTGAGCGAATATTCTCTTGAAGTTCGTGAAACTAAACGTGGAGCAGAGGAACTTACATCAGATATTCCTAACGTAAGCGAAGATGCAACTCGCAATCTTGATGAAAACGGTATCGTTCGTATTGGTGCACACATTGTTCCTGGCGATATCATGATTGGTAAAATCACTCCAAAAGGTGAAACTGACCCAACTCCAGAAGAAAAACTTCTTCGTGCTATCTTCGGTGATAAAGCAGGCGATGTTAAAGACGCATCACTCAAAGCATCTCCATCACTTCGTGGTGTAATTATTGGCAAAGAACTCTATTGCAAAGCACAAAAAACACGCAAAGATCGTATTGCTGATAAAGAAATCATCGATCGTATGGATGAAAACTTCAACCAAGAGGTAGCTTCATTGAAAGCGTTGTTAATCGAAAAATTGGTTTCAACTATCAATGGTAAAACTTCTCAAGGTGTGAAAGACTTTATGGGTGTTGATATTATCCCACGTGGTAACAAATTCACTCAAAAAGTATTGAATGAAATCGATTTCAATACCGTACAATTGACTAAATGGACAACAGATTCATATCGTAATGATTTGATTCGTGATATTATCACAAACTATCTCCGCAAAGTTAAAGAACTTGACGCACAACTCAAACGTGCTAAATTCAACCTTACAATTGGTGATGAACTTCCATCAGGTATTCTTCAACTTGCAAAAGTTTACGTTGCTAAAAAACGTAAAATCCGCGTAGGTGATAAAATGGCGGGTCGTCACGGTAACAAAGGTATTGTATCAAAAGTTGTTCGTCAAGAAGATATGCCATTCCTTGCTGATGGTACTCCAGTAGATATTTGTTTGAACCCACTTGGTGTGCCTTCACGTATGAACCTTGGTCAGATTTTCGAAGCTGTTCTTGGTTGGGCTGGTAAAGAACTTGGAGTTAAATTTGCTACACCAATCTTCGATGGTGCTGATATTGATGATCTCAACGAATGGTGCGATAAAGCTGGTGTTCCACGTTATGGTAAAACTTACCTCTACGATGGTGGTACTGGTGAACGTTTCGACCAACCTGCAACAGTAGGTGTGACTTACTTCTTGAAACTTGGTCACATGGTTGATGATAAAATGCACGCTCGTTCTATTGGTCCTTACTCTCTCATTACACAACAACCATTGGGTGGTAAAGCACAATTTGGTGGTCAACGTTTCGGAGAGATGGAGGTTTGGGCTCTTGAAGCATTCGGGGCATCAAGCATTCTTCAAGAAATCTTGACTGTTAAGTCTGACGACGTTATGGGTCGTGCACGTGCTTACGAAGCAATTGTTAAAGGCGAACCTATGCCACAAGCAGGTATCCCTGAATCGCTCAACGTATTGTTGCACGAACTCGAAGGTCTCGGCCTCAGCGTTAGATTAGAGTAATACCAATAAGAGAATTTTAATAAAACGGGAAACTATAAATCTTAGTCCCGTGGGGGAGTGAGATTTATAGAATTTTCCATTATTATATAAATCTTAGTTCCGTTAGGGAGAAAGATTTATAGATATTTCCACTATTATATAAAAGACTATGGCTTTTAGAAGAGATAATAAAGTAAAAACTAATTTCAGTAAAATCACAATCGGTTTGGCTTCACCAGAAGAAATTCTTGAAGCATCTTACGGTGAGGTTTTGAAACCTGAAACTATCAACTATCGTACATACAAACCTGAACGCGATGGTTTGTTCTGCGAGCGCATTTTCGGTCCTTGTCGTGACTACGAATGCCATTGCGGTAAATACAAACGTATCCGTTACAAAGGTATTGTCTGCGACCGTTGTGGTGTAGAAGTAACTGAAAAGAAAGTACGTCGTGAACGTTCTGGTCACATCCAACTCGTTGTGCCAGTAGCTCATATTTGGTACTTCCGTTCTACTCCTAACAAAATTGGTTACCTCCTTGGTATGCCATCTAAGAAATTAGATGCCATTATCTATTACGAAAAATATATCATCCTCCAAGCTGGTGTTCTCGAAGGTGTTGAAGGTGTTGAAGTTGGCGAACTTATCGAAGAAGATCGTTACATGGAGTTGATGGATATGGTGTACGAAAAGGATCGTAACAACCAATTCCTCGAAGATTCTGACCCTAACAAGTTTATCTGTAAAATGGGTGCTGAGGCTATCTACGATATGCTTTGCAATCTCGATTTGGATAAACTCTCATATGAATTGCGTGATAAAGCAAACACAGATACATCACAACAACGTAAAGCTGAGGCTTTGAAACGTTTGAATGTGATTGAGTCATTCCGAGCTGCTCGTCACCGCAATCGTCCTGAATGGATGATTCTCAAAACGTTGCCAGTTATTCCACCAGAATTGCGTCCATTGGTGCCACTCGATGGTGGTCGTTTCGCAACTTCTGACTTGAACGACTTGTATCGTCGTGTTATCATCCGTAACAACCGTCTCAAACGTCTCATCGAAATCAAAGCTCCAGAAGTTATTCTTCGTAACGAAAAACGTATGTTGCAAGAGGCAGTCGATTCATTGATCGACAACTCTCGTAAATCAAACGCAATGAAGACTGACTCAAATCGTCCTTTGAAATCTTTGACTGACAGTTTGAAAGGTAAACAAGGTCGTTTCCGTCAAAACCTCCTCGGTAAACGTGTCGACTATTCAGCTCGTTCGGTTATCGTCGTTGGTCCTGAATTGCAAATGCACGAGTGCGGTCTTCCTAAAGACATGGCTGCTGAGCTTTACAAACCATTCATTATTCGTAAACTCATCGAACGTGGTATTGTAAAAACAGTTAAATCGGCTAAGAAATTTATCGACCGCAAAGACCCAGTTGTTTGGGATATCCTCGAACATGTGATGAAAGGTCACCCAGTGTTGCTCAACCGTGCTCCTACTCTTCACCGTCTTGGTATTCAAGCATTCCAACCTAAGATGATTGAAGGTAAAGCAATTCAACTTCACCCACTTTCATGTACTGCGTTCAACGCCGACTTCGACGGTGACCAGATGGCGGTTCACCTTCCACTCGGTAATGAGGCTGTTCTCGAAGCACAAATGCTTATGCTTGCTTCTCACAACATCCTCAACCCAGCTAACGGTTCGCCAATTACTGTCCCTTCTCAAGATATGGTTCTCGGTCTTTACTATATCACTAAAGCTCGTAAGGGTGTGAAAGGTGAAGGCTTGAAGTTCTACTCTCCAGAAGAGGTTGAAATCGCTTACAACGAAGGTGCTGTAGATATTCACGCTATTATCTCTGTACGTACTCAAGATGTTGACAAAGAAGGTAACTTCGTAACTCGTTTGATTGAAGAAACAACAGTAGGTCGTGTTATTGTCAACAAATTTGTACCAAAAGAGTGTGGTTATCTCAACGAATTGTTGTCTAAAAAATCACTTCGTAACGTTATCGGTCGCGTAATTGAAACATGCGGTGTGGCTCGTACAGCTAAATTCCTCGATGATATCAAAAACCTTGGTTACCAAATGGCATTCCGTGGTGGTTTGTCTTTCAACCTTGCCGACGTTATCATCCCTGAAGAAAAAGCAGCTCTTGTCAACTCTGGTTACGAAGAGGTAGAAAATATTATGAACGATTATAACATGGGTTATATCACTAATAACGAACGTTATAATCAAATTATCGATACATGGACTCGTGTTAATAGCGAGTTGACTAATGTCGTGATGAAACAACTTTCGGGCGACAACCAAGGTTTCAACTCTGTTTATATGATGTTGGATTCAGGTGCCCGTGGTTCTCGTGAGCAGATTCGTCAGTTGTCAGGTATGCGTGGTTTGATGGCTAAACCTCAAAAAGCAGGTGCTGAAGGCGGTCAAATTATCGAAAACCCTATCTTGGCTAACTTTAAAGAAGGTCTTAGTGTGTTGGAGTACTTTATCTCTACTCACGGTGCGCGTAAAGGTCTTGCCGATACGGCGTTGAAAACAGCCGATGCTGGTTACCTCACTCGTCGTCTTGTTGACGTTTCTCACGACGTTATCATTACTGAAGAAGACTGTGGTACATTGCGTGGTCTTGTTGCAACTGAAATCAAAAACAACGAAGAGGTTGTTGCTTCACTTTACGAACGTATCCTTGGTCGTGTATCAGTTCATGATGTTATCGACCCACTTACAGGCGATCTTATCGTTGCTGCTGGCGAAGAGATTATCGAATCTGCTGCTAAACGCATCGAAAAATCACCAATCGAACGCGTAGAAATCCGTTCAGTGCTCACTTGCGAAGCTCGTCACGGTGTTTGTGCTAAATGTTACGGACGTAACCTCGCTACAGGCCGTATGGTTAACAAAGGTGAAGCTGTTGGTGTTATCGCTGCACAATCTATTGGTGAGCCAGGTACTCAGTTGACACTTCGTACATTCCACGTCGGTGGTGTGGCTTCGAATATTGCTGTTGACAACGGTATCACTTCTAAATATGATGGTCGTCTCGAAATCGACGAACTCCGTACTGTAGATGCAGAAGATGCAACAGGCAACAAATATCAAGTTGTAGTAGGTCGTTTGGCTGAAGCTCGTATTATCGACCATAATACAGGTATCGCCCTCACAACTCAAAATATCCCTTACGGTTCTAAACTCTTCATCCCAACAGGTTCAGATGTTAAGAAAGGTGATAAGATTTGTGAATGGGACCCATTCAACGCCGTAATCGTTTCTGAGGTTGCTGGTACAGTTCAATTCGAATCTATGGTAGAAAACTCTACTTATAAAGTAGAATCGGATGAAACTACAGGTCTTTTGGAAAAAATCATTATCGAGTCTAAAGACAAAACTAAAGCTCCTGCAGCTCAAATCGTTGATAAGGCTGGTAATGTACTCAAAACATACAACCTCCCAGTAGGTGCTCACTTGGTTGTTGATGCAAAACAAAAAGTAAAACCTGGTGATTTGATCGTTAAGATTCCACGTGCTGTAGGTAAAACAGGTGACATCACCGGTGGTCTTCCACGTGTTACTGAGTTGTTTGAGGCTCGTAACCCATCTAACCCAGCTGTAGTAGCTGAAATCGATGGTGAAATCTCATTCGGCAAAATCAAACGTGGTAACCGCGAAATCATCCTTACTTCACGTACAGGCGAAGAGAAAAAATACCTCGTACAATTGTCAAAACAAATTCTTGTTCAAGATGGCGACTACGTACGCGCAGGTACTCCTCTTTCTGATGGTGCTATCACTCCTTCTGACATCTTGGCAATTAAAGGTCCTACTGCAGTTCAAGAGTATATCGTGAACGAAGTACAAGACGTTTATCGCCTCCAAGGTGTGAAAATCAACGACAAACACTTCGAAGTTATCGTACGCCAAATGATGCGTAAAGTACAAATCGCTGATGCTGGTGATACTCGTTTCCTCGAAGGACAAGTTGTTGACAAAATAGAGTTCATGGAAGAAAACGACCGCATCTGGGGCAAAAAAGTAGTTACCGATGCTGGTGATTCTACTAACTTTATGGCAGGTCAAATCGTAACAGCACGTAAACTCCGTGACGAAAACTCGGCTCTTAAACGTCGTGATATGCGTCCAGTAGAAACTCGTGATGCTATGCCTGCAACTTCACTTCAAATGCTTCAAGGTATCACACGTGCAGCTCTTCAAACTCAATCGTTTATGTCAGCTGCATCGTTCCAAGAAACTCCAAAAGTATTGAACGAAGCTGCAATCAACGGCAAAGTTGACCGTCTCGAAGGTATGAAAGAAAACGTTATTGTTGGTCATAAGATCCCTGCAGGTACAGGTCTTCGTGAATATGATCACTTGTTCGTTGCTTCTCGTAAAGAATACGAACGTATGTCAGAAGCAAGCCGTGCAGTGACAGATATGGAAGATGTTGCAGACGAAAATAACTAATAAGTAACAAATATGATAAAATCCTCTTATTCGCATGTCGAATAAGAGGATTTTTTTGTAACTTTGCATAATAAATTTTCTAAAAAAAAATATCAAAATTATATTTTATGAATACAACAATTTTACATTGGTTATTAGATTGGGGAGTGCCTGTTTTAGCGCACGAATATCTCTATTGGATTATTACAATTTCATGTATAGCATTAGTGATTTATATGGTCGATTTGATTTTTCGTCGATTGTTAATACCTGCAGTACATAAAGTGACAAACAAAACTAATTTCGAGTGGGACGAAATTATGTTGAGCGATTCAATGCTTAAAGATATATCTCGGTTGATACCACCCATATTGTTGGCTATTTTGTTGCCGATAGTATTTGTAGATGGTAGCGATGTGTTGGATTTTGTGATGAGAATCAACTATATCTATCTTGTAGTCGTAGTTGCTAAGGTGTTTTGCACCTTCTTGGCTTCGCTCTATAATTTGTCTTTGCATCACGAGCGATTGAAAAATCACTCACTACAGAGTGTCTATCAGATGCTGAAAATCCTAGTCGTTTGTGTGGCATTGATTATTGTAGTTAGTATTCTAATCAACAAAAATCCAGGTTATATCCTTACTGCACTTGGTGCTTCAGCGGCAGTATTGATGTTGGTATTCAAAGATATGATTGTTGGGTTAGTCGCAGGGGTGCAGTTGTCACTCAACGATATGCTCCGTCCTGGCGATTGGATTGCTATGCCTAAATATGGTGCCGATGGCGATGTAATCGAAGTGAGCCTTACCACAGTGAAGGTTCAGAATTGGGATAAGACCATCACCACCATTCCGCCGTATGCGCTTGTTAGCGACTCTTTCCAGAATTGGCGAGGTATGCAAGAGAGCGGAGGTCGTCGAGTGAAACGTGCAGTTTATTTAGATATGCGTTCAATCCAATTCTGCACCGATGAGCAAATAAAAGAATTTGAGGCAAAAGGTTGGCTCGAAGGCATTGAGCGAGCCGATGGTATGCCTGTCAATTTGCATGTTTTCCGCAACTATTTAGAAAAATATCTCCGCAATCATCCGCGAGTTAATCAAGAAATGATTATCATGGCGCGTCAGTTGCAGCCAACAGTAGAGGGGCTTCCTCTCGAACTCTATTTCTTCTCTGACGGCACAGCATGGATTCAATACGAACAACTTCAGTCAGAGATATTTGAGCATGTCTTTGCAATACTCCCAACCTTCGGACTCCGCATCTTCCAATCCCCAATGGGAAGCGACTTTAATGTCGCAAGTAGTAAAAATCTTTGAGCGTAAACTAAAAACTAAAAAACGTGAGTTCGATATAATTTTATTTTCTCACGGATGTTTTCTCTCACGGAATTCTATTGCCTTCGGCATTAATATCTCCCCACAAATTTAACAAATATCACGAATATTTATCGCTGCGCGATTTTTCTCTCCCATAGATTACATAGATTTTTTATCGCTGCGCG
>JAFYMM010000098.1 GCA_017550055.1 Paludibacteraceae bacterium | reverse complement strand
ATAGTCTGTTGCTTTGCTGAGGAATGGTACTGTACGGCTCGAACGTGGGTTAACCTCAATTACATATACATCATCTTTGTCGTCGGCAATGAATTGGATGTTGTAAAGACCAATGATACCAATTTCTTTACCGAGACGAACTGTATAGTCGAGAATTTTATTTTTAACGTCTTGAGATACAGAGAATGTAGGGTAAACCGAGATAGAGTCACCAGAGTGGATACCTGTGCGCTCAACGTGCTCCATAATACCTGGGATAAATACATCTGTACCATCGCAGATAGCATCAACTTCAAGCTCTTTACCCATGATATATTTGTCAACAAGCACAGGTTGGTCTGAGTTGATTTCTACTGCTGTTTGCAAGTAGTGGCGGAGAGCAGCTTCGTTGTTAACGATTTGCATAGCACGACCACCAAGCACGTATGAAGGACGAACGAGAACAGGATAGCCGATGCGAGCAGCAACAGTTACACCATCTTCGATATTTGTCACAGCCTCACCATTAGGTTGTGGAATGCCGAGAGTAGTCATAATCTTTTCGAAAGAGTCACGGTTTTCGGCATTTTCAATTGCTTACACGTCTGTGCCGATGATAGGCACACCAAGACGGTGCAAAGGTTCAGCAAGGTTGATAGCTGTTTGACCACCGAGAGAAACTACGATACCTTCTGGTTTTTCGAGGTTAATTACGTTCATCACGTCTTCCACAGTAAGTGGCTCGAAATAGAGTTTGTCAGAAGTTGTATAGTCGGTAGAAACTGTTTCAGGGTTGTTGTTGATGATGATAGCTTCGTAACCAGCGCGGCGGATTGACCAAATAGCGTGAACGGTAGAGTAGTCGAATTCAACACCTTGACCGATACGGATAGGACCTGAACCGAGCACCACAATTTTTTTGCGGTCTGATACTACACTTTCATTTTCTGCTTCGTAGGTAGAGTAGAAGTAAGGTACATACGAGCTAAATTCGCTTGCGCAAGTATCAATCATCTTATACACAGGGTAGATGTTGTTTTCTGCACGCATGCGATAGATGTCATGTTCGGTGCAACCCCACACTTGAGCGATATATTTGTCGCTGATGCCGAGCAATTTCGCATCGCGGATAGTTTCTATGCTGTTAGGATTATTGCGGATAACCTCTTCGAATTCAACAATATGTTTGAATTTTTCGAGGAAGAACATGTCTATTTTAGTAGCATTATACACCATACCGAGGTCAACGCCAAGACGAATCAATTGAGCAATTGCATAGAGGCGGTCGTCGGTAGCAGTGCGGATATATTCGAGAAGACGAGCAGTGTCCCAATCGTCGAATTTCTTGTGATAGATGTGGCAAACGCCAGTTTCGAGTGAGCGAACTGCTTTGAGAAGAGATTCTTCGAGTGTACGACCTACGCTCATCACCTCACCGGTCGCTTTCATTTGAGTGCCAAGTGTGTTTTGAGCAGTAGCAAATTTGTCGAATGGGAAACGTGCAATTTTAGTAACCACATAGTCGAGTGCTGGCTCGAACGAAGCAGGAGTATTAGCAATTTGGATTTCGTCGAGACGAAGACCAACTGCGATTTTTGCACTAACGCGAGCGATAGGGTAACCGCTGGCTTTAGATGCAAGAGCAGACGAACGGCTCACGCGAGGGTTCACTTCAATAAGGTAGTAATTGAATGAGTGAGGGTCGAGAGCATATTGTACGTTACAACCACCTTCAATCTTCAATTCGCGAATGATTTTGAGAGCTGAGTCGCGGAGGAGTTGATATTCCTTGTTAGTGAGTGTTTGCGAAGGGCAGACTACGATAGAGTCACCAGTGTGCACACCAACAGGGTCGATATTTTCCATATTACAGATGGTAATAGCTGTGTCATTAGCATCACGCATCACTTCATATTCAATCTCTTTGAAGCCTTTGATACTCTTTTCTACGAGCACTTGATGCACAGGAGAAAGAGTGAGCGCATTACGCATAATTTCGCGGAATTCTTCTTCATTGTCGGCAAAACCACCACCTGTACCACCGAGAGTAAATGCAGGGCGAAGTACAACTGGATAACCGATTCTTTCTGCAGCTTCAAGACCCTCTTTCATATTGTTAGCAATGACAGAAGGGAGCACAGGTTCACCCAATGATTCGCAAAGTTCTTTGAAGAGTTCGCGGTCTTCTGCGCGTTCGATACTTTCGAATGAAGTACCAAGAATTTCTACGTCGCACTCAGCCAATACACCTTTTTTAGCAAGTTGTACGGCGAGGTTCAAACCTGTTTGACCACCAAGACTTGGCACGATAGCGTCAGGACGTTCGTAGCGTATGATTTTAGCAACATATTCCAACGTAAGTGGTTCCATATACACTTTGTCGGCTATGTTGGTGTCTGTCATAATAGTTGCAGGGTTTGAGTTCACGAGGATTACTTCGTAACCTTCTTCTTTCAAAGCAAGACATGCTTGAGTACCTGCGTAGTCAAATTCGGCAGCTTGTCCAATTACGATTGGACCCGATCCAATGACTAATATCTTCTTAATATCTGTTCTTTTTGGCATAATTTTATTGTGTGTTGTTTCTAACATAAGTACACGCCTTGTTGTCTAATGTTTTATGATTTAGGCTTGTACTTGAAAAATCAATTTATCCTCACTGAAATAGAAAATATTTACTATAAATAGTGAACCAATAAATAAATTCTGTACTTATGTTTGAAAAATTATTTACCTTGCATTAGTGAAATGAATTGGTCAAATAAGTATGCACTATCTTGTGGGCCTGGGGCACTCTCTGGGTGATATTGCACTGAGAATACTTTGTCTTTTTCCGAGCGAACGCCCTCGATTGTGTTGTCCAATATATTAATATGTGTAGCTTCCAATCCTGTGCTTTCGAGTGATTTTTCGTCTACTGCATACGAGTGGTTTTGTGATGTGATTTCCACTTTGCCAGTGAGAAGATTTTTCACAGGGTGGTTGCCACCACGGTGACCGAATTTGAGTTTATATGTTTGTGCACCGTATGCGAGTGAAATCATTTGGTGACCAAGACAGATACCAAAGATAGGCAATTTGCCACGCAATTCGCGCACGAGGTTGATAACAGTTGTTACATCCTCTGGGTTACCTGGTCCATTCGAGAGGAATAATCCATCTGGTTGGAATGCAAGGATTTCTTCTGCTGTAGTGTCGTAAGGCACCACTGTTACATTACAGCCACGAGCATTGAGTGCGCGGATGATATTGTATTTGATACCGCAGTCAATCGCGATAACATCGTATTTGTGATTAGGTGTACGTGAGAACCAGCGTTTTTTGCAACTAACTTGTTTCACGTGGTCATGCATGATAGGAGTGTTTTTGAGTTTTTCGAGTGCTTCTTCTTTGCTCACAGAGGCATCAGTTATGATTACGCGTTGTGAACCTTCAGAGCGGATGATACGAGTGAGACGACGAGTGTCGATGCCCATAATGCCAGGTATATTGTGTTCTTCTAATACTTCAGCAAGAGTTTTTGTGTAGCGGAAGTTAGAAGGTACGTCGTTATACTCGCGAACAATAAGACCACCACAAGTAGGGAATTTAGTTTCGTAGTCCTCGTCGGTGATACCATAGTTGCCAATCAATGGATATGTCATTACAACCATCTGACCAGTGTATGATGGGTCAGAGATAATCTCTTGGTATCCCACCATCGAGGTGTTGAAAACGATTTCGTTCACAGCTTCGCGGTCAGCACCAAAGCCATATCCGAAGAATTCACATCCGTTTTCAAGAACGATTTTTTTATTATAAGGAGTCATATATATTGAATTGTTTTTATGCTATTTTTGTGTTTATATTTAATTACGCATTGTATAACGAGTAAACAATTTCGCCTTTAATCATGGTCATAACGCATTCTGCATTAACTTTCCAACCTGCAAAAGGAGTAGATTTACCGCATGACACAAAGTGGTTAGGATTGAGTTTGTAGTCCGATTCAAGATTTACGATTGCTAAATCGGCATATTCACCTACTGTTACTGGGTGTAATCCCATGATTTTGCGTGGATTGGTTGACATAAGGTCGATGAGGCGCTCCATTGTGATAATATTCTTTTTCACTAAATAAGTGAATAAAAGAGGGAATGCAACTTCAAGACCAGTGATTCCGAATGCACTATCTTTCAAACCGCAAATTTTTTCAGCAGCAGAGTGTGGTGCATGGTCGGTAGCAATACAGTCAATAGTTCCATCTTGAATTCCTTTGATAAGTGCAGCTTTGTCTTCTGCCGAACGCAAAGGTGGATTCATTTTGTATGCGCCATCTTCACGGAGGTCCATATCGGTGAGGATAAGATAGTGAGGTGCAGTTTCGCAAGTCACTGGCAATCCTTCACGTTTAGCTTCGCGAATAAGTTCTACTGATTCTTTTGTCGAAATGTGGCAAACATGATATTTACAGCCTGTTTCGCGAACGAGATTAATGTCACGTTCTATTTGACGCCACTCACTTTCTGAACAAATACCGAGGTGCCCATTTCTGCGTGCATATTCGCCATCATGTATATATCCACCTTTGAGAAGTTCGTTCACTTCGCAGTGAGCTACAATTGTTTTGTCTAATTTCTTACATTCAATCATTGCTTTGCGCATGAGGTCGTCAGATTGTACTCCTTTTCCATCATCTGAAAATCCCCATACATAAGGAGCAAGAGCTGCAAAATCTACTAATTCTCCTTCGCCACGACCACCCATAGTAATACAACCATAAGGGTGTACATTAACTTTTGCATCGCTACGTATAGCGCGTAGTTGTACGTTGAGATTTTCATTGGTGTCGGGCGCAGGGCGTAGATTTGGCATTGTAAACACATCAGTGTAACCTGCACGAGCAGCAGCAGCGGTACCTGACGCTACAGTTTCTTTGTGCTCAAAGCCTGGTTCACGTAGATGCACGTGAAGGTCAACTAATCCAGGTAAGATAGAGAGACCAGCCATATCTATTACCTTAGCCTCTTCGTCTTTTAGAGAAGTGCGTACTTCTGCAATTTTTCCATCAACTATGAGAATATCTGTTTTTTCAAATCCACAATCGCGGAAGATAAGCGCATTTTTCAGCAATAATTTTTTCATATATTGGATTGTTTTTTTGTTTATTTTAATTTTTTTTATGTGTTAATCATCTCTATTAACTGAGCCGGTTACTGTGATAGTATAAAAAAAGAGTAACTATCTATTAAAAAATAGTTACTCCTTAATATCAATAAAACAATAGAAAACAGACGTTTGCGGTGCTAATTGAACAGCTCCGAGAGGATAATAATTATGTTTTCTATTACTAGTGCTCATATTGTAGGTTGGTTGTAGTCTAAATTCATGCAAAGTTACTATAAAAAAATCGTTCTTGCAAGAAAAACATAAAAAATATCGCCAAATTTTATTCAAAAATATTTCAATTATCTTCCCCTAAAATAGCAACTCCTTATTCCCCACTCTTCATTCCCTACTCTCTACTTACCTATAACATAGGATAAATATACTATAAATATACCATAAACATACTATAAATATAGGATAAATATACCATAAAGCAATCTTGACCAATACTCCTATCAATCAAAACCCAAATATTTTACCGATTTTTTTATTTAAGTATTTTTTTGT
>JAFYMM010000097.1 GCA_017550055.1 Paludibacteraceae bacterium | reverse complement strand
TATATAAAAGACACGAGACACGAGACAAAAAGTCTCACATCTCGTGTCTTATTTCTTGTGTCTGTAAAAAGTATTATTTGCGGAATGGAGGGCGAACAACTACAGCAGGGATTTCTTTGTTACGGATTTGTACTGCGATAGTAGTGCCAAGTTTAGCAAATTCTGGTTTAACGTAGCCCATACCTACACCGATTTTGCGGCAAGGAGACATACAACCTGAAGTTACGCGACCGATAGCATTGCCTTGACCGTCAGTGAGAACATAGTCTTGACGTGGAATACCGCGTTCTTGAAGTTCGAAACCAATAAGTTTGCGTTCTGTACCTTCAGCGCGTTGACGGATATAGAGTTCGCCGTCGATAAGGTTTTTGCCTTCAGCAGGTTTAGTAATCCAACCAAGACCAGCTTCGATAGGTGAAGTTGTGTCGTCGATTTCGTGGCCATAGAGGCAGAAGCCCATTTCGAGACGAAGAGTGTCGCGAGCGCCAAGACCGATTGGTTTGATACCATATTCAGCACCTGTAGTGAAGAGAGCATCCCAAATTTGTTGGCCATATTGTGGGTAGAAATACAATTCGAAACCACCTGCACCAGTGTAACCAGTATTAGAGATGATTACGTTTTCAACACCAGCGAATGTGCCTTCTGCGAAGTGATAGTATTTGATTTCGCTAAGGTTAACGTCAGTGAGTTTTTGAAGCATTTCAGTAGCTTTAGGGCCTTGAACAGCAAGTTGAGCAATGCGGTCAGAAGAGTTTTCGAGTTCAACACCTTCTTCATTGTTAGCATTTACCCATTCCCAGTCTTTGTCAATATTAGCTGCGTTAACAACGAGCATATATTTTTCGTCAGAGTAGTGGTAAACGATAAGGTCGTCAACGATACCGCCTTTACCATTAGGGAAGCAGTTGTATTGAGCTTGACCATTGATGAGAGAAGAGATGTTGTTTGAACATACTCTTTCGAGGAATTGTTTAGCTTTAGGGCCTTTTACCCAAAATTCGCCCATGTGTGATACGTCAAACACACCAACACCATTAACTACAGTAAGGTGTTCGTCGTTGATACCTGTTGAATACTCAATTGGCATGTTGTAGCCAGCAAATTCGTGCATTTTAGCACCTAAACCGATGTGAATGTCGGTAAATGGAGTTGTTTTCATTGAATTTATAAATTTAAAGTTTGTGTGTTTATGTTTTTTTTGTCGAAAGTCAACAGTCAACAGACTATAGACTGTTGTCTGTAGACATTTTATTTCACTAATTTGATGATGTTGATTACAGTTTCAACTGCTTTTTCCATTGATTGTACTGGGATGAACTCGTAGCGACCATGGAAGTTATGACCCCCTGTGAAGAGGTTAGGGCAAGGAAGACCTTTGAATGAGAGTTGTGCACCATCAGTACCACCACGGATAGGTTTTACTTTAGGAGTAACACCAGCCAATTCCATAGCTTCGAATGCAAGGTCAACAATATGTTTCACTGGTTCAACCTTTTCGCGCATGTTGTAGTATTGGTCTTTGAGTTCGATAGTAACTGTGCCTTCGCCATATTTTTTGTTCATAGTTTCGGCAGCAGCTACCATAGTAGCTTTGCGTTCTTCGAACTTAGCGCGGTCGTGGTCGCGGATGATATATACCAAAGAAGCTTGATCTACAGCACCATTTGAAGCAACAAGGTGATAGAAACCTTCATAACCTTCAGTATTTTCAGGAGCATCGATAGGAAGCAATGAATTGTACTCTTGAGTCAATTTGATGGCATTAATCATTTTGTTTTTAGCTGTACCTGGGTGAACGTTGCAACCTTGGAATTTGAGTGATGCAGCAGCAGCATTGAAATTTTCGTATTCCAATTCGCCAATTTCGCCACCATCAACAGTATAAGCCCATTCGCAACCAAATGCTTCAACATCGAAGTGGTGAGCACCTTG
>JAFYMM010000096.1 GCA_017550055.1 Paludibacteraceae bacterium | reverse complement strand
GTTTATGGTCTTTTACGACAACGATATTTATGTGTTGTGTTGTTATTTCTGCCCACATCGAGTTTGCTGTGGATGCGCTTAGTGCTACAGAGGCCAGTAGTTCTACTTCGTGGCATTTTCGACATTTTGTGTCGGGCATTGTCCATTGGTTTGCGTATGCCGTAATGATAATGTCGTCAGTAAGTGGATTAACTATACTCTTAGCGCGTCGGCGCAAGTTGTTTTCTATAGGTAGAAATGTAGCATAATTTTCATCGATTATTAGCGATTTTGGTATTAAAGCAAATGGTCCATAACCGATGTATGCTACTGAGTGGTAATTCAGTTGTAATAGTGGTTCGTTTTTTAGTGTTTGTGCAGTGATATGTTCTGCTGTTATGCGTTTTATGGCAACGCCTTGATTATTGTTGTCGGTTATATAAAAAATATATCCATCAGGAAGCTGCCTGACGGATATACTGTATGTATCAGATAGATTAGCAGCGAAAGAGGATGTTATAAAGTCAAAAGGCTTATTCATTTTGTTACTATTCACTACGTTCATGAGATAATCTGAGGTACTCTGATTTTGTTTGATAAAAAGATAAAATAAAACTATTATGTTGCAGAATGTGGAGTATATCCATCTTATGCATTGACCCAATTTGTCAAACATAAATAAATTTGTGTTTGCCAAATTGGGTCAACGGCATTTATTTTATCTTTTTATTTATGTAATTCAGCTCGTTGCGAGGATTATTCCCAGTTACCAGAGTTGTTGTTAGGCTCTACAATCGAACCAACTTTAAGACCATTGAAACGATTCATTTTTGTTTGTTTGTCTTTAAGGTTGATAAGTTGTTGACGGTTGAGGTCTGAGAGGTAAGTATCGTAGTGAGCAGACACTTCGAAGAGTGGAGTTGGAAGACCAGATGCGGCACTAATGTATGTGATAGTATCGAATTGGAATTTAGTTCCGTTAGAGAAAGGAATCACTACAAGGTCAGCAACTTGTTCTTGAGTGTAGTCGTTAACGAGAAGAGTTTCATAAACGCTTACATAAGTAGTGTCACGACGGAAGTTTTCAAGACCATTAGCTATGATTTCTTTTTGGTTGCCACGTTTGATGATAGCGATAGCTTTTTTCTCAGTAAGACCATTTTTGAGTTGGTCGTCAGAGAGAGTACCTTCTTTGAGGACAACAGGGAGTTTTCCTTCGAGAATGAAGTGAACCAAGCTGTCGGCATTAGGACAGAAGTGGTCGTTTTGTTTTTGATATTCGATTTGAACTTTACGAATGTCAACGAGTTTTTTGATGATTTGTTGTTCGCGTTTTGCTTGTTCTTGTTCGAATTCGATTGGAACAGTGATACTTGTTACGCAGATGTAACACATTGCACAAATGGCAATTACCAAAAGAGTACGGAATGCTAATTTCATATTATTTGTTATTTTTTAGTTATTCATAAAACTTTGCAAATATACAAAAAATAATTGAAATAAATGTTTTTATTTTGACTATTTTTTTATAATATTGTGTAAATGTTTGAAATAGTGGATTATAATTCAAGTTCGGCTATGCCTTGGCGAATTATTTCAAAGTCGTTTGTAGTGCAATCTACCACGGTCGATACTTCGGTGTTACCAATACCTCCATCAATTACGAGATCGACGAGTGCGCCATATTTTTCTTCGATAAGTTCGGGGTCGGTTTCGTATTCCACTTCGGTGTTCATGTCGCGAAACGAAGTTGTAAGTATTGGATTACCAAGGTTTTCAACGATTGTTCGCACTAAGTTGCGGTCGGGAATACGGATGCCTATTGTCTTACGCTCTTTGATTAGTCGAGGCAAATGGTTGTTGCCGTTAAGCACGAATGTGAATGCACCCGGAGTGTTACGACGTATTAGTTTGAATGTTTCGTTGTCCATTTTTGTGTACTCGCTGATGTCGCTCAAAGAGGCACACATAACCGAGAATTGCGCTTTATGGGGGTCTATGCCTTTGATTTTGCATATCTTTTCAATAGCGCGTGTTTGGAAAATATCACAACCGAGAGCATATACCGTATCGGTAGGGTAAACTATTACTCCACCATTGCGCAAAACCTCTACTATTTTGTTGATAGTATTTTGGTTAGGGTTTTCGTCGTAGAGTTTAATCATATTTATTAAAAAGACAGAAGAACAAAATAACATAAAAATTTATTATTTTTGTTTTTATGTTATTCTGTCTTTAATTTTTTATTTGAATTGTTCGAGGAAACGGACATCGTTTTCAGAGAACATACGGAGGTCTTTTACTTGGTATTTGAGGTTAGTGATACGTTCAACTCCCATACCAAATGCGTAACCGCTGTATACTTTTGAGTCTATACCGCAAGCTTCTAGCACGTTAGGGTCTGTCATACCGCAACCAAGAATTTCCACCCAGCCTGTGTGTTTACAGAATGGGCAACCTTTGCCACCGCAGATGTTACATGAAATATCCATTTCGGCAGATGGCTCTGTGAATGGGAAGTATGATGGACGGAGACGGATTTTTGTGTCTTCGCCGAACATTTCGCGAGCAAAGTAGAGGAGAGCTTGTTTGAGGTCGGCAAACGATACGTTTTTGTCAACATAAAGACCTTCTACTTGGTGGAAGAAGCAGTGTGCGCGATACGAGATTGCTTCGTTACGATATACGCGTCCTGGAGCAAGGATGCGGATAGGCGGTTGTTGTTTTGTCATCACGCGAGTTTCGATGCTCGATGTGTGAGTGCGAAGCAAGATGTCGGGATGTTGCTCAATGAAGAACGTGTCTTGCATGTCGCGCGCTGGGTGTTCTGGTGGGAAGTTGAGCGACTCGAATACGTGCCAATCATCTTCGATTTCAGGACCTTCAGCTACAGTGAAACCGATGCGTGAGAATATTTCGATAATTTCGTTTTTAACAAGTGAAAGCGGGTGACGAGTACCAAGAGCGATAGGCTCAGCAGTACGAGTAAGGTCGAGTTTGTCAGCCTCTTGGCGTTGTGCTTCGAGGGTGGCTTTTAGCTCGTTTAGGCGATTTTGAG
>JAFYMM010000095.1 GCA_017550055.1 Paludibacteraceae bacterium | reverse complement strand
GTGCGTATGGAGCAATCAATATTGCCAATGGCTCAAGTATTGCACGTTTACGACATTTTGCCGAAGTCAATTCGTTCACGCAAATCATAAATGCTGATACCGATGTGTTGAACGAGAAGTTTTCTATGTCGAAAGTGATTTTCTTGATTGTTTTGTGCAATGTTTTCAACTCTTCTGCTGTAGGCTCATCTTCTGTGATGCAGAAGCTTTCTCCTTCTGTATATAAGCCCCAGAATTTTTTCAAGAAGCGGTGCACACCATCAATACCATTTGTATCCCAGGGTTTCGATTGTTCAAGTGGGCCGAGGAACATTTCATACAAACGCAATGTATCAGCGCCATAACGCTCTACAATAGTGTCTGGATTTACAACATTAAACATCGATTTCGACATCTTTTCTACTGCCCAACCGCAGATATATTGTTTTTCTGTTGCTTGTCCTAAGTATGGATTGTCGATGTCGTTCGAGCCGTCTGAATAGATAAATTGTGCGTTTTTATATTCTGGCATCCAGTTGCGGAATGCTTCTACGTCCAAAATGTCGTTTTTCACAATGTTCACATCCACATGGATAGGTTGCACTTTGTCTTTATATTCTGGCGAGTCAATTAAGTTGTAGCTAACATAAAGATTTCCAGTCGCATCTTCGCCGATATAGCGATACACAAAGTTCGAGCGACCTTGAATCATACCTTGATTAATCAATTTTTGGAATGGCTCTTCTTTGCATACAACGCCAAGGTCAAACAAGAATTTGTTCCAGAATCGGCTATAAATCAAGTGGCCTGTTGCGTGTTCTGTACCTCCTATATAAAGGTCAACATTGCCCCAATAGTTATTTGCCAATTTGCCAACCAACGCCTCTGTGTTGTGTGGGTCCATATAGCGTAGGTAGTAAGCCGACGAACCTGCAAAACCAGGCATAGTGTTCAATTCCAATTTATATCCCTCTTCTGTTTCCCATTTCGCAGCACGACCAAGTGGTGGTTCGCCTGTTTCTGTAGGTAGATATTTGTCGATTTCTGGCAATTGAAGTGGTAATTTGCTTTCGTCCAACATGTAAGGCATACCATCTTTATAATATACTGGGAATGGCTCTCCCCAATAGCGTTGACGGCTGAATATTGCATCGCGAAGGCGGTAGTTCACTTTCACTTGTCCAAGTCCTTGTTCCGAGATATATTCTTTCATCTTCGCAATTGCCTCTTTCACTTGCAATCCATTCAAGAATCCTGAGTTGCAAACAATACCTTCTTTCGCATCGTAGCTCTCTTCGCTCACATCTGCACCTTCGATAAGTGGAATGATAGGCAAGTTGAAATGGCGCGCAAATGCATAGTCGCGACTATCGTGTGCAGGCACTGCCATAATTGCACCTGTACCATAACCAGCCAATACGTAGTCCGAAATCCATACCGGAATTTTATCTCCTGTCAATGGGTTTACTGCGTATGAGCCTGAGAATACACCTGTTACACGGCGGTCTGCAATACGCTCACGTTCTGTGCGACGTTTCACTTGGTCGAGATATGCCTCTACTTCAGCGCGTTGTTCTTCTGTTGTCAATTGTGCCACATATTCGCTCTCTGGTGCAAGTACCATGAATGTCACACCAAACACAGTGTCCGCGCGTG
>JAFYMM010000094.1 GCA_017550055.1 Paludibacteraceae bacterium | reverse complement strand
GTGGTTGGAAGGGTCGATTATTGAAGTGTTTGTTGCCCTATTTGCATTGGTCGAGATTGGTGCGGGCGGTGTTGAAGATTGAACGTGAGGCGAGGGTGATGCCTGAGGAGGTGCGTAGGGCGGTGTGTGAGGCGTTTGGTGTGGATAGGTTTGATTATTCGGTGTTTGGTGGTACGCCATCGGTACACCAAAAGACAGTGATACAGGTGTGGAATGAGGAGAGAATTTTGGGGTATGTGAAGATGTCGGAGAATGAGGAGGTGGGAAGGTTGTTTGAGAGGGAAGTAAGTTTTTTGAATGAAATGAGGAATGAGGAGTTAGGAATTAGGAATGTGCCAATGGTGAAGGTGGTGAGATGTGGTGCGTTGTTTGTGCTTTTGCAAACTACTCGGAAGTCGTTGAAGTCGGTGATGGTGCGTGAGTGGGGGGTGTTGCAAGAGAAGTTTTTGAAAAAGCTATATGAGGCTACGGCGCAGGAGATGGCATGGGAGGAGAGTGACGTGGCGCGCTCGTTGCGTGATTTGCGTGAGCATATTGATTGGTTGCCTGATGGGGTGGATGGTGAGTTGGTGGCGAAGCGCATTGATGCGGTGATGGAGCGCATGGCGGGCAAGAGGGTGAGATATGGGGCGTATCATGGGGATTTTACGCCATGGAATATGTTTGTGGAAGGTGGTGAGTTGTTTGTGTTCGATTGGGAATATGCGGGGATGAGTTATCCTGAGGGGTTGGATCGTTATCATTTTTGGATGCAGACGGCAATACATGAAAAGCATTGGGGCGCAGAGGAATTGAGACGATATATGTGTTCTGCTGAGGGGGCGTGGATTGATAGGGCGATGCTGGAGATGTATGTGCTGGATGTGATGTCGAAATATGTGATGAGAGAGGGTGAGCAGGTGAAGAGTTTGGGAGCGTTTGAGGTGTGGGGAATGGTCAATAGATATTAATCTCCCACAGAATTGTTTTTTGTCTCTCACGGATATTATTCTCCCACAGATTACACAGATAACACGGATTTTGTTTTGTGTATTTTTATAGAGCCTGTGTGTAATATAATAAGTTTGTAGTATTTTATTATTTTTTGGGGATTCGCTGTTTTTAGCTTTGCTAAAAAGGCGCTCGACAGATTAACACAGATTTTGATACAGATAAAATAACAGAATCAATATTTAGAAAAGTATTATAACTCGCGAAGCGAGTTGTAATCTGTGAAAATCTGTAGCGCGATTTCGACGCAGTCGAGAGCGCATCAAAAAGAGAAGAAAAGAATCTGAGAAATCTGTGTGATCTGTGGGAAAAAATATTATTATGAAAAAAATAGTTTGTTTTCATTTGTATAATGACTTTAGTGGGAGTCCGAAGGTGCTGAAGGTGGTGCTGGAGGGATTGCTACAGAGGGGGTGTGCGGTGGATTTGGTGACTTCGAGAGGGGGAGTGTTGGATAATGCACAATGCACAATTCATAATTCACAATTAACCTTTAGGCAGTATAATTATAAGTTTTCGGAGAGGGGTGTGGTGACGGCGTTGAGGTATGTGTGGGTGCAGATTTATACGTTTTTTGTGGCGTTGGGCTATTGGCGACAGGATGTGGTGTTTTATATAAATACGATTTTGCCTGTGGGTCCTGCGGTGGCGGGATGGTTGATGCGGAAGCGTGTGGTGTATCATTACCATGAAAATGCAGATGTGAAGGGACGATTGTATAGAGCGTTGGCATGGGTGATGCAGAGGATTGCTACTGAAATAGTGTGTGTGTCGGAATATCAGCGTTTGTTCTTGAAACGAGTGGAGGGGGTGACGGTGGTGCCTAATGCGTTGCCGAAGGAGTTTGTGGAGAGAGCTGTGGTGGATGTGGAGAGGGCTTTTGAACGTGGAAGGGTGTTGATGCTTGGGTCGTTGAAGGCATATAAGGGGACGAGGGAGTTTGTGGAATTGGCTCGTAGATTGGAGAGATATGAGTTTGTATTGGTGCTGAACGAAGAGCAAGAGAATATTGATGCTTATATAGCGAAGAATGGATTGGTGGTGCCACCGAATTTGAAGATATTTGCTAGACAGGTGGATGTGGTGTCATTCTATGCGGAGGCGTCGATGGTGTTGAATTTGTCGAATAAAAACCAGTTTATTGAGACGTTTGGTTTGACGGCATTGGAGGCGATGGTGTTTGGGTTGCCTGTGGTGGTGCCAACGGTGGGGGGTATTGCCGAGATGGTGGAGGATGGTGTGAATGGTTGGAAGGTGGATGTGCAGGAGTTGGATGAGATAGCGAGAAGGATTGATGAGGCGTTGAGTGATAGGGAGGTGTATGAGAGATTGGCAGCGGGGGCTGTGGCGCAAGCTGGGCGATATAGTCAACAAGCGATGGTCAATAGTCTACAGTCGGCGGTTGATGGAGATTAATCTCCCACAGAGTTTTTTTATCTCTCACGGATATTAATCTCCCACAGAATTGTTTTTTTTAGACAGAAAGACATAAAGATATATATTTTTTTATGACATAAAGGTCTTATTTTGTTTCACAAAATGTTGACCTAAAAGACAGGTTTTATGAATAGTTTGATTTTTTAGACAGAAAGACATAAAGATATATATTTTTTTATGACATAATGGTCTTGCTTTTGCTATGCAAAATCTCGACCTAAAAGACAGGTTT
>JAFYMM010000093.1 GCA_017550055.1 Paludibacteraceae bacterium | reverse complement strand
CTGAAGCGAAGTCGACTAAAAAGCAAAAATCGGGTCCTGCTACGATGTTTGATGCGCCTCGCGAGTGTGTGACTTCGAACAATTTTAAGGTGGAGATAATTCTCGACGAGAAATACGTGATTGCTGAAGAGTTGAATCCTGATTTGGAAGAGTATGGGTTTACTACAGATTTAACTGTGGTGTTTATCGACGAGGATAATAGTTATTATACCGACCAAGTGGTGAAGGTGCCTCACGGAAAATGTGTCCGTCAGATTGGAGTGTACAAGTCGGACCACTACAAGTATAACGACAAGACGTTGCCTATTGTGAAAATTACGGATAAATAAAATTTATATGTTATGAAAAAAGCTATTTTATTTTTGTTTGTTTTGTTGACTGCGGGATTGATGGCTCAGCAGAATATGACGTTTAAGGGGGTGGAAATTGATGGCCCATTGGATAAGTTTGTGAAGGCGTTGGAGGCTGAAGGGTTTGCGCGTGAGGGCGAAGAGAATGGTGTGGTGGTGATGAGGGGTGATTTTGCAGGATATAACGACTGCGAGATTGCTGTGATTTCGTCGGAAGAGGATGGCGGTGTGGATGCCGTGGGTGTGATGTTTCACGAACGTGAGGAGTGGCCTGTTATCGAGGTGGACTATAATAGATTGAAGGAGATGCTTACGACTAAGTATGGCAGACCTTATCCTGTGGTTGAGGAATTTCAGGGCAGAACGTTTGATGATAATAAAATCAAATTTAGTTTTTTGACTTCGGATAGATGCAAGTGGATTTCTATTTTCGAAATGGATAGGGGGCGCATCGAATTGTTTATGCAACAAACTAGCGAGGATAAGGCGGCGGTGATATTGAAATATTACGATTATAAGAATACAGACGTAACTCGTTCGTCGATAATGGATGATTTGTAGAATTTTGAGTTATCGCATGGATACAAAAAAAGAGATATCTGAATTAGATATCTCTTTTCTTTTTGGTGATCCAGCTGGGGCTCGAACCCAGGACCCCAACATTAAAAGTGTTGTGCTCTACCAGCTGAGCTACTGAATCATCAAGTTAAGTGCCTATGAGAATTAACTCTCAAAAGCGGGTGCAAAGTTACGACTTTTTTCTGAATTGACCAAATGTTTTGCATTATTTTTTTAACTTTTATTTGTTGTTTGATTTTATATTATTGTTAATCAGTTGTTTATAATTTGATAATTATTGCGAAAATATTGGTGAATTGTGGTGGATTGAGGGGCGAAAATTGGCTGATGGGCGGTGCAGTTTTTGTAGTAGGATGATTGTTATGGCGTTTTATGTGCTGTTTTATGTGCTGTTTTATGTAAAAAATTGCATATATCGAGGGCGCGAAATGAGGGGGATGTGTGTTGGATGGTGTGCAAAATTGGTGAATAGTTGTGCTTGCGGGAAGGGAATCGTCGGTGTGGTTTGCGGCAAATAGTGCTCAGGTGTAGAAAATAATGAAAAATCGAAGAAATAAATGCTATTTTTGAGCTGTGTGGAGGGGGAGTATGAGCTATATGAAAGAGGGTGAATTATTGAAAAATAGCAACAAATATATCTTTTGTGTCATTTTTCGAAAGTTATTTTGTGAAATATGATTTTTTTCTTGATGTTTAGCGAAATAAGTTAAATTTTTTCATTAAAAGTTTTGGCAGTTTGAAAAAAAGTTGTACCTTTGCATCGGTTTTTTCAAAGTAATAATAAGATGGTTTTTATGGTCCCGACAATGATGTGAATCATGAGTCGGGATTTTTTTGTTCTATTGAGAAATTTTTTGTAATTTTGCGATGTGGATATGCTGTAGAGGAGGTGATAGGTTTTTGTCTATTATATATAATGTGTAGAAATATGAAAAGATTATTTTTGCTTTTGGCAGTTGTTGCCGCTATGGTGGCGTGTACTAACAGGAAAGAGTGCGCGCACAAGCATCCATGCTTTGCCTATGATGCTTCGATTTATGAATTGAACACTCGTCAGTTTACGCCTGAGGGTACGTTTGCTGCTGCCGAGGCTGAGTTGCCTCGATTGGCTGAGTTGGGTTATGACATCATTTGGATTATGCCTATCCAACCTATTGGCGAGTTGGAGCGCAAAGGCGGTCTTGGTAGTTATTATGCAATTAAGGACTACTGCGCATTCAATCCTGAGTTTGGTACTCGCGAGGATTTTGCTTCGTTTTTGAATAAAGCTCATGAATTGGGCATTAAGGTGATTCTCGATTGGGTGGCTAACCACACTGCGCCTGACCATCCTTGGACTTTGAACGATGGTTGGCACATGCGCGACTCGTTGGGCAATTTGGTGGTGAACTACGATTGGTACGACATTGCTGAACTCAACTACGACAACCAAGATATGCGCGACGCTATGTTCCGTTCGCTCGAATGGTGGATGGATACTATCGGAGTGGATGGCTTCCGTTGCGACGTGGCTCACGAAATCCCAACTGATTTCTGGAATTTTGCATTCGACTCGTTGCGCGTGAAACACCCAAAAATGTTCACCCTCTGCGAATCGGAAAATCTCGACCTTACTCAAACTGCATTTAATATGTATTATGGTTGGGAATTCCACCACTTGATGAATGACGTGGCTAAAGGCGAAAAAGGCATTGAAGATTTGTGGGACTATTTTGCAAAAGCCGATACTGTGTTTCCAGAGTATGCTATCCGCATGAACTTCACATCTAACCACGACGAAAACTCATGGGCTGGCACTGAGTTTGAACGTATGGGCAATGCTTCCGACGTGATGGCTATGTTCACATACGTAGTGCCAGGTATGCCGTTGACATATACAGGGCAAGAGTTTGGCAACGTGCGCCGTCTTCGTTTCTTCGACAAAGATACTCT
>JAFYMM010000092.1 GCA_017550055.1 Paludibacteraceae bacterium | reverse complement strand
CCAAGCACCAGTAGTTTCGAAAGTGTCCATAACCTTGTCCATTGACATGTTAACCACTATGCGAGCAGGAGGCATATTCATAAGTTCCTGTACTTTGTAGCGTTCGTACAATTCAGGGCGGAACATAATATTACGCACTTCATCGAGTGAAACAATACCTACAAAGCGTTGGTTTTTAGGATTAACCACAGGGAATAGATTGCGGTTGGACTTAGATATGACCTTCACTAATTGACCGAGTGTAGTGTCGGGTGTGACGATAGACAGGTCTGTTTCAATAACATTGTCCATCTTCATAAGCGTAAGCACTGCGCGGTCTTTGTGGTGAGTGAGGAGTTCGCCTTTTTGTGCAAGACGCATAGCATAGAGAGAGTGGCGTTCAAATACGATGATAGTGAGGTAGGCAATTACAGAAGTAATCATGAGAGTCATGAATAGGTCGTAGCCACCAGTGAGTTCGGCAATGAGGAATGTACCGGTGAGAGGCGCGTGCATTACGCCAGACATAAGACCAGCCATGCCAGCAAAGGCAAAGTTTTGGTGAGGAACAGGAAGTCCTACAATATTTAGACCTTCAGCCACAACGAAACCCGTGATACAACCCACGAATAGAGAAGGAGCAAAGATACCACCTGTGCCACCAGCACCATTAGTGGCAGCAGAAGCGAATATTTTGAAGAAAACAATGAGCGAGAGATAGAGAACTATTGCCCACGCCTCGAAGCGGAAGTCGTAGAGAAGAGATTGATTGAAGAGGTTGTAACATTCGCCAGTGAGGAGAGCATTGATAGTGTCGTAGCCCTCGCCATAGAGAGGAGGGAATAGGAAGATAAGACCGCCCAACATTAATCCACCCAAAGCAATCTTTTTGTGAGGCACTTTAAGGCGACGGAATATACCTTCGAGGAAATTCATGCCACGAGTGAAATAGAGCGAAATGAGTCCGCATACAACACCGAGTAGTATGAGATAAGGAATGCGGTCGAGTGTGAAAGGGGCATAGTTGTCGAAATGGAACATAACCTCGTTGCCCATAAAAAGATAAGAGAATGCAGTGGCTGTGACCGACGCAATGAGGAGAGGTACGATAGAGGTCATTGTGAGGTCCATCAATAGCACTTCCATGACAAAAGCAACGCCAGCAATAGGAGCTTTGAAGATGCCACCAACAGCACCAGCAGCACCACAACCAACGAGAAGCATGAGTGTGCGTTGGTCGAGCTTGAAGAATTGTCCGAGGTTTGAACCTATGGCAGAACCAGTTAATACAATTGGAGCTTCGGCTCCGACAGAGCCACCAAAACCGATAGTGATACTCGATGCAACTATTGATGACCAACAGTTGTGGAGTTTTATTATAGCCTTATGTTGAGAAATTGCGTATAGGATTTTGGTTACGCCATGCGAGATGTCGTCTTTCACGACATATTTGACAAATAGAGTGGCTATGACGATACCAACAGCAGGAAAAGCAAGATACCAATAGTTTAGCGAGTCATTTGCCATCAAAGATTTCACAATGTTTTGCACAAAGTGAATCGAACTCTTCAACATAAAAGCCGCCAAGGCACAACCTAAGCCAGTGATAAAGGCGAGAACAAGAATAAATTGTTTCTCCTTTATGTGCTTTTCGCGCCAATCAAGTAGCTGTTGATATATATTGTCGAGTTGAGGAATATTCATTGTGTATAGATAATGTATTTGACACGCAAAGGTAGCATTTTTTTTGTAAAGTAGCAAATTATTTTGTTGTTTTTTCCTAATCTTCACTATTATTTTATTGTTCTTTTGTGGTAGTGTCGTAATTTTTTTTAGGATTTTTGGGGAACCAACCTCGTTTTACTCGTTTTTCTTGTTCGAATAGTTCGAGGATTGACCAAAAACAAGAGAAAGATATTACTCCGAAAATGACAGATAGATAGATGTTTTTAACAATTAATGAGGTGATTAGCATTAATACTCCTGTGAATGCAAAAGCCCACCAACAGCGAGTGCCAAAATAGTATTCGCCTTTGATTACTAAGGGGTGAAATAGTCCGATACAGATGAAAGAGACTAAACCGAGTATTATTCCTGAGAAATTCATAGTAAATGTAATTAATGACAGAACATAAAGCCTACGTATAGGCGAGGACCAGTAGGTAGAAGTATTGATTTTTGAGCAAATGCTATAATCCAATCTAAACGAAATGTAAAGTGAATGCGCTTGGTTAGACATATATCAATACCAGCATAAGGTCCAATGTAGAAAAAACTTTGTTTGTTTAAAATAGTATAACTTTCGGGGGTCCAGTCGTCTTGATTGCCATCGACTACCATGAGCGAATGCATTGCTCCACCACCTACCGAGCCACCGATGTAGGGCCATACTTTATCACCACGCCAGCAGGCATCAGCTAACAAACCACCCCATCCAGAGCGAATATAACTACCAGGTTGTAAGATGTTGTGCTTGTTGGTGAAGTTGCTATTCATTGTAGAAACAAAACCTTCACAACCAACTCTTAAATGTTTTTTGATATTAATTCTTAATGAACCACCAATACCATAGGTAAGTCCTTGAGAAGAGATAGATTCGCCAGAAGGAAGGGCTGCATTAGGGTTTTCGCCAAATAAACCTCCAGCATGAACCATCATACCTCCGCTATAGCCTTGAAAAATGGTAGTGGAGTCGTTTTTTGCAAATAGAGTTGCACTAAAAATGAGTAATAAAAAAAATAATCTTTGTCGCATATTGTTTGTTTTTGTAAATTTGCAGCAAAGATATTGTTTTCTGATTTAAGTTTACTTAAATGTAACTTAAATTATTGTTCATTAATTGGAATTTTTAGTTCGTTTATTGTTCCGTTTATGTCTAATATAAGAGAGAAATGAGTACAGCTTAAATGTGATTTGATGGAGACGATGCCGGGTTGTGAAGTTGGTAGAAGTACGTTGAGTATGCCGTCGAGCATTTGATGTAAATCTTTAGGAGAAATAGTGATTTCGCTGACGAATGGGTCGAGATGTAGTTTGGGAATAAGTTGTTTATTGTTGAAATCTATTTTGTGAGTTTTAATCCATTGAATTGTAAAATCTTGGATGTTCAGGCTATAGAATTGTTTTTTTGATGTGGTGTGTAGTATGACGCCAATATTACGGATAGATTCTATTGGATGTTTGCGTTCGAACCCTAATTTACGGCGTAAAGAGTGTAAGTGTACATCAATTGTACCAGTATCGTATTGAAATCGTTGCCCCCACACATTCTCTAATATGTCCTCTCGTTTGCATAATTTATCTGCATGTTGTGCAAGATAAAGTAATAATTTAAATTCTATGTTAGTTAAATTTACTTTTTTTCTATGTTGCGTTATAGTATGTGATTCAGTATTTAATACTATATTTCCAAAACGATATTCCATATATTGAGTTAAGCTTTCTTGTTTAATTTATATTTTAGGTGTATTGTTAATATTATAATGGCTATTCCAGCTGATATTAAGTTAGATGCAGGTTGTGCGAGCCAAGCACCTTTTAGTTGCCATATAGGTGGGAATAGTAATATGAATGGGATAAGGAGTAAGATTTGGCGTGAGAGTGATAGAAAAATAGATATTCCTGCGCGACCGATGCTTTGGAAATAGTTTGTTGTAATGATGTGAAAACCAACAACAAAGAAAGTTGATGCGTATATTGATAGTCCGCTTGCGGTGATGTTGATTAGATGAGTGTCGGAGGTGAACAATCGAGCTATGTAGTTAGGGAAGATTAGGGATGCAATGCAACCTAATGTAGTTATGGCGGTTGCAATTGAAATGCAATATTTTAGTGTGGTTTTTACACGATTATAAAGCCCAGCTCCATAGTTGTAGCCCACGATAGGCTGCATGCCTTGTGCCATACCCACGATAGACATTACTATTAGCGAAGTGAATGAAGTGATGATGCCAAATGCACCAATAGCTAAGTCGCCCCCATAGTTTTGAAGAGTATGATTCATTAGGACGTTGACAAGTGATGTAGCGGTATGGAGTAGGAACGATGATAGTCCAATGCTTAAAATTGATGACATCAATTTTACGCTTAATGAGGAATGAGGAATGAGGAATGAGGAATTATTTGTGTTTTGAGTTCTGAAGGAGAGGGTATTGTCTTTGCGGAAATAGAAGTGCATAATCCATGCGCAAGAGATGAACATGGATATGACTGTGGCATAGGCAGCACCCTTGATGCCGAGATTGAATGTGAATATGAAAATAGGGTCGAGGAGTACGTTTAGTATGGCTCCGAGAAGGAGTGTGTTCATGGCTCGCATTGGGTGT
>JAFYMM010000015.1 GCA_017550055.1 Paludibacteraceae bacterium | reverse complement strand
CTTGATGCTGAGTGTGTGCAGATATTGGCAAAGCATTATCCAAATAATAGGGCAACTGCCTTTCTTGATTGGTTTACTTATAGTGATAATAGTCTTGATGGGCAAAGTAAGAAAAAGGCTTATACGCTTGTTGAGAGTGGAAAATAAATATAGTGTAACTTTGTCTTTTGATAAAAAAGTTGTATCTTTGCACCATTAACAAAAAACGAAATTTATAACATAAAAAACGACAGAAACGAAAATTAGAAACTAATAAATATAAAATAAACATAACATACTAACTTAGAACTTTTTAGTTCTTATTCTCGTTACCACGAAATCGCCAATTTTGAAAGTAACACGAGGATGAGTACGAATGAGGTTCACGTCTGTATAGGGCGTGAACCATTCGTGCGTATCTGTGTTACGAGGTGTTTGGCGATACCAGTGGTAGCAGATGGGCATAGAATGGTTAACGCCTTTTTTGTGTCCTATAGGTAAGGCTAAGGAGTTTATAAACACTTCAAAGTCTTATGGCTAATTTTCAGCAGATACTTGAGCAATATCGAGCAAAATCATATTCTGAACGTGATAAAGGTGATCGTTTTGAACGTCTAATGCAGGCATTTTTACAGTCATATCCAGTCTATCGTAATGAGTTAGAGCGTGTTTGGATGTGGAGTGAGTTCCCTGGGCGAGAGTCATTAGGGGGTAATGATGTTGGTATTGACCTTGTGGCTCGTACATATTCTGGAGATTATTGGGCTATTCAATGTAAATTTTACGACCAAAATTCCAAAATAGATAAGCCTGCTGTTGATACGTTTCTCTCTACTTCTGCGCGTTCTTTTGTAGATGAGTATGGTATTACTCGTCGTTTTTCGTTTCGTCTTTGGATTGATACAACAAAAGGTGGTTTTACAACTAAAGCAAGCGAGGCATTTCTAAATCAATCAATCCCTGTTAGTCGCTTGGGTTATGGTGAATTGCTTCGTGCGAATATTGATTGGGCAGAATTAGATAAAGGTATTACAGGAGAAGCGGTATTGACAAATAAAAAAACAATTCGCAAACATCAACAAGAAGCCATTGATAAAACACACGAATACTTTAAGACTAATGAACGCGGTAAACTTATAATGGCTTGTGGTACAGGTAAAACTTTTACATCATTGAAAATAGCCGAGCAAGAAACTAATGGGCGTGGTACTATTCTTTTTCTTGTGCCAAGTATTGCTCTTTTAGGACAAACTTTGCGAGAATGGAATTATGATGCAGAGGAGAGAATTAATGCTGTTTGTATTTGTAGCGATAGTGAGGTGTCTAAAATTAAACGAGCAAAAGATGATGATTCAGATGGTTATGTAGTTAGTGAATTGGCAATGCCAGCATCTACTAATGTGCATGAAATTAAGCGTCAGTTCATGGCTATTAAGGCTCGAAATGAGGGTATGACTGTTGTTTTTTCTACTTATCAGTCTATAGAACGAATTGCTGAAGCACAAAAAGAGATTGGTACTGATGCTTATTTTGATTTGATTATATGCGATGAAGCTCATCGTACTACGGGGATAATTGATAAAGATCATGATGAATCAGCTTTTGTAAAGGTGCATGATGCTGAATATCTAAAAGCAAAACGTCGATTGTATATGACGGCTACCCCTCGTATCTATACCGATTCTGCGCATAAAAAAGCTGCTGATAGTGATGTTTTGCTTTGTTCGATGGATGACCCTGCTATTTATGGATATGAAATTTATCGTATTGGTTTTGGAGAGGCTGTTGAACGTCAGTTACTTTCTGATTATAAAGTGCTTGTTCTTACTCTTAGTAGCGACCAAGTTACGCCAGAACTTCAACGTTCTCTTGAAAAACATTCGGGCGAAATTGATATTGATGATGCTGCAAAACTTATAGGTTGTATAAATGCTTTGTCTAAAAAGACGCTGTTAGATAGTAAATTGCTAAATGAAACAGACCCTGAGCCTATGCGTAGGGCAGTGGCTTTTTGTCCTAATATTAAGTTATCAAAAAAAACAACTGAAGCATTTAATAATTGTCGAAATGCTTATTATGATGTACTTTCAGAAGATGAACGAGAAGAGATTGTTAAGGTAGAAGCCGACCATGTTGATGGCTCAATGGGTGCATCGGTGCGTGATATTAAACTTCAATGGCTCAAAGATACTCCAACTGATACACGTGATTGTCGAATTCTCACCAATGTGCGTTGTCTTAGTGAGGGTGTTGATGTGCCAAGTCTTGATGCGGTGTTGTTTCTTTCTCCTCGTAATAGTCAAGTGGATGTTGTTCAGTCTGTCGGTCGTGTTATGCGTCGTGCTGAGGGTAAAAAATATGGATATATAATTATTAAACTCATAATAGTAAAAAGTTGTATTAGTAGTGAATTAACGTTAATATATTTTGACAATACACCATCTAATAATAAAGATATAACACTTATAAATACTATCATATATCTTTCCTTTTTAATATAGTTACATACTCAATATTATCAAAATCAACTAATGACTCAACTTCAATTATATTCGCTAAATCAAATTGATCTGTGCTTATACCGCTTACTTTACCAATTACTATCCCAGGTGGAAATAAGTCTCCCATCCCTG
>JAFYMM010000091.1 GCA_017550055.1 Paludibacteraceae bacterium | reverse complement strand
GTTGCAAAAGGTTGCGACGAGGAGATGATCAAGGACCTCAACGCTCACTTCATGGGCGAGTGCACAGTTGGAATCCAGGCAACGACCAAGAAATCATGTCGATGGACGAACTCATCGCCCTCTTTAAACTCGAACGCTGCTCGAAAGCAGGTGCTAAATTCGACTTCGAAAAAGGCCGTTGGTTCAACCACCAATACCTCCAAATGACTGACAATCGCACACTTGCCGAACTCTTTATGAAAGACATCAACGCTGCTGGCGTAGAGACTTCTATCGAAAAAGCAGAACAAGTTGTGGGCTACATGAAAAGCCGTGTAAACTTCGTAAAAGAGTTGTGGCCTCTCTGCTCATTCTTCTGGATTGCCCCTACATCTTACGACGAAAAAGCTGTAGCTAAACGTTGGAAAGCCGAAACTCCTACCATGATGGCTGAGTTGCGCGAACAGTTGGCTGCTTGGAACGACTACGACAATGCCGAAGCCACAGAAGAATACGTAAAAGGCTGGTGCGAAGCCAAAGGCTACGGACTTGGCAACGTGATGAACCCATTCCGCCTCATGCTCGTAGGCGAATTGAAAGGTCCACACATGTTCGAAGTAACAGCCGTTCTTGGCAAAGAAGAAACCCTCCGCCGTATCGACACTGCCCTCGCTACAATTAAATAATAAATAAAAGACAGGAAGGCATAATTATATTTTTGAAGACAAAATGACATAAAGACAAATTCTTCTTTTTTTCTTACACACGCCTCGCTATGCTTACAGCATATCTTGGCGAAAAAATGACAGATTATATAAATGTAACTTAAATATGTCATTAGGGTTGAGATTTTGCATAGCAAAAGTAAGACCATTATGTAAAAAAATTGTCATTATGTCTAAAAAATAAATTTAATAGGTATGTCATTCTTCAGCCAAGATACGTCGCAGACGTAGCGAGGCATGTGTAAAATAAGAATAATATGCCCTTATGTCATTCTGTCTAAAAAAATTCATATCTAAAACAAAATACTATGGATTACGTTAAGGTTACTTTTCGCACCGAAGATGCAGAAGAATGGACTAACGACCTATTGGCTTCTATGTTGGGCGAGGTTGGCTTCGAGAGCTTCGAAGAGACCTCTCGTGGCATCATAGGCTACTGCCCTGCCCCTGCGTTCAACGAAGCAGCAATGAAGCAAATCGTAACCGAATTGCCTATTGCCGACCCATCATCAATAGCCTATCGCATCGAGACCATAGCCGACCAAAACTGGAATGCCGTATGGGAACAAAATGGTTATGAACCAATCGAAATCACAAGCGAATGCATTGTGCGACCATCCAACAAACCAGTTTCGCAAGATTACAAGTACGACATCATCATCAATCCAGTGCAAGCATTTGGCTCAGGCTATCACGAAACCACACGCATGATACTCACCTATCTGCTCGAGATGGACATCGACGACAAAGCCGTACTCGACATGGGTTGTGGCACAGGCGTGTTAGGCATTCTCGCATGCCTTCGTGGAGCAGGTAGCCTTGTAGCAATCGACATCGACGAGTGGTCGTGGCGCAATGCTATCGAGAATATCGAAGCCAACGACATCGAAGGCGCAGAGGTAGTGCTTGGCGACGCATCGCAACTCAACGACTACCCAGAGTGTTTCGACATCGTGTTAGCAAACATCAATCGCAACATTCTCCTCGCCGACCTCGAAGCCTACGTTAGCACTATGACTCCTGATGCTCACATCATCATGAGCGGCTTCTATCTCGACGACCTACCGATGCTACAAGCCAAAGCCGAATC
>JAFYMM010000090.1 GCA_017550055.1 Paludibacteraceae bacterium | reverse complement strand
TTAATTTTGAGCAAAATTATAATTTTTCTTTGACAGCAATGCAACTAAAATGCAATTTGTGCGTCTAACGGGCATAAAGATTATTTTTTATGGATATTAAGTCGGAAAAAGAGCAACAATTCGTAACGATTATTGAGAGTAATCGTCAGCTTTTATATAAGGTGTGTTATATGTATGCTACTGACGATGGTCATTTTAAGGATTTATATCAAGAGGTGCTAATACATATTTGGCAAGGCCTTAAAGATTTTCGAGGCACAGCCCAATTGTCAACATGGATTTATCGCACTGCGCTCAATACTTGTGTAACTGATTATCGCAAAAATCGCAAGTATGGAGAGATGGAATCAATTGATGGCCTGTCGATTGTAGATGTTGATGATGGCACACACCGACAACAGTTAAAAGAACTCTATCGCCTCATTAATCGTCTTGATAGGTTTGAAAAAGCGATAATACTCTTGTGGCTTGATGAAAAATCCTACGACGAAATCTCTGAAATTACAGGGTTGAGTCGCAATAATGTAGCATCAAGGTTGAGAAGAATTAAAATTAAATTACAACAATATAGTGAAGAATAAAAACAAAATACAATGAATATCGATGAATTAAAATCACAATGGAAATCGATGGAATTGCGCATCGACCGTCTTGAAAAAGATAATAAACAGTTGCTTTCACGCATCAGTAATGAACGTATGAAGAGCGTGCGAGAAAAGTTGCTGGCACGCTATCGAGCTTTGATAATAGTGTGTATATTCAGCCCTCTATGGATGGTGTTGATGAATAACTTATATCATATTGATATTGAGGTATCGATTGTATATGCCTTTTTCTTTTATGTTATGGCGTTGGCCAACTTTTACATGTGTAAATTGATAAAAAAGGTTGATTGCTCAAAATTGACAATTAAAGATGCTTTGATCGCCGTAACAAAAGTGGAGGAATACCTTCGTAAATTTCAATTCTTGGGGTGGATTTTGGGCTTTCCATTGATAATAATTATGTTTGACGTGTTTAAGGATATGGGGCATCCCGAAATAATATATGGAGCATGCGTAGGGCTCGTAATCGGTGGCATTATAGGCTATTTCTATGATAGAAAAACACGTCGTCTTATCCGTGAACTTCGCCAAACACTCGCCGACGCACTCGTTGATGACGACGAATTGTAAAATCATGACAATTATGTTAAAAACTTCTGCGAAAAATATGAGGTAATAATTTGCGAGTGGCGAGATATTGCATTAACTTTGTGGTTATATAAGTTATAACTCAAAAACTACATTGTGCAATGAATAGCAATAGCCTTGTGTCAATCTCCGATATCTCAAAAGAGGAGATATTGCGACTCCTTGAAAATGCTCGCTATTTTGAGGAGAATCCCAATCACAAAATTCTTGACGGTAAAGTGGTTGCAACCTTATTCTTTGAGCCATCAACCCGCACAAGATTGAGTTTTGAAACAGCGGTAAATCGCCTTGGTGGTCGTGTAATCGGATTCTCCGATGCAAGTACTACAAGTTCGTCAAAAGGCGAAACACTCAAAGATACCATTAAGATGGTGAGCAATTATGTTGATCTCATTGTGATGCGACACTATCTTGAGGGTGCTGCTCGTTACGCTACCGAAGTTACTGATACCCCAATTATCAATGCTGGCGACGGTGCGCATCAACACCCCACTCAAACAATGCTCGACCTCTATTCAATCTACAAAACTCAAGGCACTCTCGACAATCTCCCAATCACAATGGTGGGTGACTTAAAATATGGTCGCACAGTGCATTCATTGTTGATGGCAATGCAGTATTTCAACCCTACATTTAACTTTGTAGCGTGTGATGAATTAAAAATGCCTGCTGAATATAAAGAGTTTTGCGATCAAAAGGGTATCAAATACACCGAGCACAAAGACTTCTCTCAAGAGGTAATC
>JAFYMM010000089.1 GCA_017550055.1 Paludibacteraceae bacterium | reverse complement strand
TGGAGCTTATCCTATTTCGACATTCACTTGGATGATAGTTTATAAAGAACAAAATTATTCAAATCGCAGTAAGGAACAGGCTATGGCAACACTTGATTTATTGAAATATATACTTTCGGATGAGGCTCAGGCATTGACCACAGAGGTGCACTATGCTCCACTTCCAGAAAAAGCAAAAGAATTGAGTTTGAACAACTTGAAATCAATTACTTATAACGAAACAGTAATATTGCAATAATACAAAATCTATGAATGATAAGATATATAGAGTAATACTGTTTATTGCAGCAATGGTAATGCCAATAGTGTGCGGGGGCGTGGTTTATGCCCTCGTCACTGACGCATACGATGCATTTGAGCATTTTGGATTCTTAAAATTCTTGACATCATCGGATTGGAGCTATACAGAAGGCGCAGAGCAATATGGAGCATTGCCATTCATAACAGGTACGCTAATGACTACCCTATTAGCACTTATTTTCTGTATTCCTTTTTCATTGCCTGTAGCATTGTTTGTAGGTGAATATTTCAAAGGAACACGAATAGCGGCAATATTAAGCACAATAGTAGATTTGTTGGCAGGTATTCCTTCTATAATATATGGTTTATGGGGTTTCTACACACTACGTCCGTTGATTATGGCACTAAATATATCACCCCAAGGGTCAGGAATATTGACAGCATCGTTAGTTTTAGCAATAATGATTATACCTTATGCCTCGTCGTTGAGTGCAGAATTTATAAAAATGGTACCTAATGATTTGAAAGAAGGAGCTTATAGTTTAGGAGCTACACAGGCAGAAGTCGTTCAGAAAGTGGTATTCCCAGTAGCAGGCGCAGGTATATTTTCATCGTATGTTTTAGCAATAGGTAGAGCGTTAGGCGAAACAATGACAGTAACAATGCTAATTGGCAATACAAACAATATTCCCGATTCGATTACCTCAACAGGCAATTCGATGGCTTCGATTATAGCAAATCAATTTGGCGAAGCAGATGATTTGCGTCTTTCATCGCTAATAGCTATAGGATTGATTCTGTTTTTGATAACAGCAGGCGTGAACATGGTAGGCAAGATAATGATAAAACGCGCAAGAATAGTATAAAATTATGATAAAGAAACGTTTAGCAAAAGATAAGATTATATTTTGGTCAATTTGCTTATTTGCAGTATTGACAGCAGTTCCGCTTTTAGCCATTTTGGGCGAAGTATTCTTTAGAGGATACGACCAACTCACTTGGTCATTTTTCACAGAGCCAACCCCTACTGCATATAAAGCAATGAAAGCAATAGAAGCAGGAGAACCAATACCGGGTGGTATAGCTAATGGCATCATAGGCACAATGTTAATGCTCGGTATGGCTGCTGTATTTGCTATTCCAATAGGTATCCTATGCGGTGTATTTCTGGCAGAAAATAGTAAAAATAGATTTGCTCAAACAGTAAGCTATCTTACAGACCTATTGCAAGGAACCCCATCGGTGATAATTGGTATTATAACATACGTTTGGGTAGTAGTTCCGATGAAAGGCTATTCAGCCATAGCAGGCAGTGTGGCTCTCTGTATCATGATGATGCCACTCATTATCCGTTCGACAGAAGAGACCTTAAAAATTCTTCCAGCATCACTAAAAGAGGCAGGTTTGGCACTTGGAGGTAATCGTGCGCGTGTGATGCTAAAAGTACAATTGCCAGCAGCATTTGGCGGTATTTTTACAGGCGTGCTACTCGCTATATCGCGAGTAATAGGCGAAACAGCACCATTGATGTTCACCGCATTAGGTTGTTCGTTGATTAGATGGTCGATAGACAAACCTATATCGGCAGTACCATTGTTGATTTGGGAATTTTTCAACGACCCTAATCTTCAAGAATTGATTTGGGGAGCATCATTATTTCTTTTATTATTTGTTCTTACATTAAATCTTACAGCTAAATATATTAAGGGGACTTTGTAAAAATTCCCCGTTTTAACAAATTGAATTAGAGAATAAAAAACTATTGTATAAAATTTGTTTTTTATCGGTATCTTATTTGATTTTTATTTAGTCAAATAGCCCACTATTAGCCTAAATAAAAATCTAATAATCTACTCGCTAAAAAATCAAATTTTATTTACAATGTAATTTTTAAAAGTCCCCTTTAAAAAAATGGAATCAATAACACCAATACTTGAATTTAAGAAGACTTGTGTATCATACACCAAGCAAACAATGGCCGTGAAATATGTATCTGCCACCATCGAAAAAAATACAATAACAGCAATTATGGGACCTTCGGGTTGTGGTAAGTCAACACTATTACGCGCAGTGAATCTTATGCATAACCTTTATCCTAATATACGTGTGGATGGGGAAATACTTTTGAACGGAGAAAATATCCTTTCGATGGAGCCAATAGATGTACGACGTCGAATAGGCATGGTATTCCAACGACCAACCCCATTCCCTACGATGAGTATTTATGACAATGTATTGTCGGGATTTACACTTAACGGCATTAAATTGTCGAAAGCAGAAAAAGATAATACAGTAGAGCGTTGTTTGAAAAGTGTTGCTCTTTGGGATGAGGTGAAAGATGTATTAAACAAAAAAGGAACATTTCTTTCGGGAGGACAACAACAACGATTGTGTATAGCTCGTGCATTGGCTATGAAACCTGATGTACTACTGATGGATGAACCAACATCGGCACTTGACCCTATTGCAACAAAGCACATAGAGGAGTTGCTATTGGAACTACAAAAAGAGGTAACAATTCTGATAGTTACACACAATATGGGACAAGCAATGCGTATTTCGTCGAAGTCTATGTTTATGTATTTAGGCGAATTGGTAGAATATGGAGATACTGCAACGATGTTTTCTAACCCAGAAGATGAGCGTACGAAAGCATATTTGACAGGAAAACTGGGATAAATGCAATGAAAAAGTATTATTCTTGTAGAATAATTATCTATAAAAACAGCAATAACCACTACTCAAACAAGTTTGGTAGTGAGTGATTTATCCACAAATTTTTCGCTACGCTCAAGCTTTGTGTCACGTTCGGCAAGAGGCAAACGCAATGAAAAAGTATTATTCTTGCAGAATAATTATCTATAAAAACAGCAATAGCCACTACTCAAACAAGTTTGGTAGTGGCTATTGCTGTTTTTATAAAATTTGTTTCACAAATTTACTTTTTCATTGCTTGTAGTCTTGCTCTCAACTTATCCACAAACTCATAATTCTTTACGCCCCAATCTGGTGCAAGGAGCATATCTTTAGGACTTTGAGATATGAAACGCTCAATGGCTATTTCGGGTTTTAGGCGTTGAAGGAAACGCACACAGAGGTCGATATATTCATCCATCGTATATAATTTCACTATCGACTTATCCTCAAACCACTCTTTTGCTAAAGTCGTACCCTTAACTATCTGCAACTGATGCAATTTGAGCATATCTAAAGGCAATTCATTCAGCCTATCGGCATGCGAAAGACATTCATCATCCGACTCACCCGGCAAACCTAATATAAGATGCGCCCCGGTGTGAATGCCCCGCTTAGCAGTTTCGCGTATAGCCCATTCGCTTTCGGCATAGGTATGCCCACGATTGATGCGCTCAAGTGTGCGGTCTAACGTACTCTCTACGCCATATTCCAACATAACATAGTGTTTCTCAGCCAACTCTGCAAAATAATCGAGCATACGCTCATCTACACAATCAGGGCGAGTACCAACAACTAAACCTACAACCTTGTCCATTTCGAGCAGAGGCTCATACAATCGTCGCAAATCATCTAAAGGGGCATAAGTATTGGTATATGCCTGAAAATATGCTAAATAGAGTTGTCCTTCATAGCGACGAAAGAAATATATGCCCTCTTCCATCTGTTGCACTACCGACTTAGTAGGCTGACAATACTCTGGAAAGAAAGTTTGGTTATTGCAAAACGTACAACCACCCCATCCCTTTACGCCATTGCGATTGGGACAGGTAAATCCGGCATTGATAGAGATTTTTTGCACTCTCGCGCCAAATTGGTCACGCAATATTTGATTATAATTCGTGTACAAAATTCAAAATTTTTATTTATGCAAAGGTAATGATTTTTTCTTATTCACACAAATAAAATTTTATATCAAAAAACTTGGCAATATGAATAATTATCATTAACTTTGCCGAGAAAATGTGTGCTATCGGCACAACGAGCTTAATAACGTTAATAACGTTAATAACTAATCATTAATAACTAATAACTAGAAAAATTATGGCAAACTGTATTTGTGAACTTCAACCAACTGCATTATGGAAAAATTTCTATAATCTCTGTCAAGTTCCACACCCATCACACCACCTCGAGCAAATCACTAAATTGATTGTTGACTTTGGTAAAGGTCTTGGTCTTGAAACAATTGTAGATAAAGCTGGCAACGTGCTTATCCGCAAACCTGCTACTCCTGGTATGGAAAATGTGACACCTGTAATTCTTCAAGCTCACATGGATATGGTGCCACAAAAAAATAACGATAAAGTACATAACTTCGAAACTGACCCTATCGAAACTATCATCGATGGCGATTGGGTACGCGCTAATGGTACTACTCTTGGTGCTGACAACTGTATCGGTGTAGCTGCTGGTATGGCTATTCTCGAAAGCAAAGATATCCAACACGGTCCTATCGAACTCTTTATCACTGCTGACGAAGAAACAGGTATGTACGGTGCATTCGGTCTTGAACCAGGATTCCTTCAAGGTAAACTCTTGATGAACATGGACTCTGAAGACTTTGGCGAACTCTATGTAGGTTGTGCTGGTGGTATGGATGCTACTATCGAATGGAAATACCAAGGCGTAGCTCTTCCTGTTGGCGACATCGCATTGAAAGTGAATATCACAGGATTGAAAGGTGGTCACTCTGGTTTGGAAATCAACCTTGGTCGTGCAAATGCTAACAAATTGTTGTTCCGTTTCTTGAAAGAAGCTGTATCACAATACGAAGCTCGTCTTGCTAAAGTAGAAGGTGGCAATATGCGCAACGCTATTCCTCGCGAAGCATACGCTATCATCACTATCCCAGCTGAAGCTCGCGAAGAAATCGAAAAACTCGTAGAAGAATATGCTGCTTTGTTCAATGAAGAATATAAAGTAACTGAAAACCAAATTATCTTCACATGCGAAGAGGTTGAAGCTCCTGAAATGCTCATCCCTGAAGAAATTCAAGACGACCTTATCAATGCTGTAACTGCTTGTCCTAATGGCGTATTCCGCATGATTCCTGCTATTCCTGACACAGTAGAAACTTCTATGAACCTCTCTATCGTAGAAGCGAATTCAGAAGAAATCTCTATTAAATGCCTACTTCGCTCGTCAGTTGACAGCAAAAAATATGAATTGGCTGAAATGGTAGAAAGCGTATTCACTCTTGCAGGTGCAAAAGTAGAATTCTCTGGTAGCTATTCAGGTTGGAATCCTAACCTCGATTCAAAAATCCTCAAAGCTATGAGCGAAACTTACGAACAACTTTATGGCGAAAAACCAGCTGTTAAAGTTATTCACGCAGGTCTCGAATGTGGTATTCTTGGTGCTATCGAACCAGGTCTTGACATGGTTTCTTATG
>JAFYMM010000088.1 GCA_017550055.1 Paludibacteraceae bacterium | reverse complement strand
GGGAATGTTGTTTTTTGAGCTAACACAGAGCGTATTGCATCTTCAATAGTACGAGCGCGATTACGCACCGGAATAATCACTGATGCCTCATTAGCAAATTCGCCTTCATCAAAGTTAACTGACTCAAAATTAGGAACGAGGTAACCGCCAATAGCTTTAAGGTGGTCTGTACATGCCAATTCCATCTCAATTTGTACTTGACGATTTTTAGGGTCAACATAGTCAAATTGTTTTTCTCCACTCTTACGAGTATCAAGTTCTATTTCAGAATAGAGATATTCGTTAATACGAACAATTGTATAATGTTGGCTCACTTTGAGGCGAAGATTATAAATACCAGCAAATTGATATTCAGCTGAAGTTTCAGCAACAGCCTTTTTCAAAGCCTCTGCGTTATAGAATAATACCGAACCAAAGTTAAAATCATCACGAAGGCTACCTACTTGATAATCAATCGTAGGAGCATTTTTACGTTCTCCATCAACTATTTGGTAGTAGTCGCTATAAATCATACCAACGCCAGCGCCTGCCGCAAGATTATAGAAACGCTCAATGCCATATTGACCAAATTCCAAAGTAGTGTACTTGGTATAAATCAAAGAAAATTCAGCATCACTGCATTCTGCAATTTTAGCCACAGTAGCAGAACTATTCAATGAATCAACCACCAAACATTTACAGCCGTCATACTCCATTGGCTCATTTGCCAAAAGATAAATATCAGCCACTAATTCCGAAGCCTTAAGCCCTTCTACTGTAGTTCTAATTTGTTCCACAGATTGAGCTGGAATAAAACAATTAATTTTTTTCATCATATCAATAATTATATTCATTTATATATATTCTCCTCAAATTTCATCTCCTCTCAATACACACTCTCATTGTGTATTCATCGCCAAAAATTCCCAAATTTAAATATAGGATACAGCATACTGCAAGCAACCCTCACCCTACCCTGAAAAATACACACTCTCATTCACTATTCGCCTCGATTCAAGAAGTCAAACACCTGCTTCATAAATCGCTCTTGCATCTCTTCGGTTTCCAATGTTTCAAACGGAAAACCACAAACCACAGCACGATAATCTCCTCCCGAATATGCCACAACTGCACTATTATTATTTTGCGAATAGCGCATAACTGTGTACGCATTTTCACCAACAGGCACTATAGCATCTGGACTCTCCACGGCATAAATATCTTCATTAAGGTATTGTACAAACTTATATTCCCCTTCAAAAGAGGTATTATTTGGTGCATAAACAGCCTTAAGCTCTCCATCCTGAGTAGCCCTATCAGCACGCCACTCCACCTTTAAAACACTCTTAACAAACTGCTTATCTGCTTTACTTGCATTCACCGACAACCAATTGTCAGATGCAACGTATGCCCCCGACACAAACAATGCCCCACCAGTCGAAACATAACGGCGCAGTTCACGTTGCAAATTTACAGAAAAAGTTCTGTATTTGCAACTACTTGAGTCATTACCCCACAAAGTTTCTTTCTGCTCTCCAAGTATAAGGTCAACAAACTTATAATCAACAATATTTACATCGCTATTTTCAACAGCCTCACGCGAACAAGACACAAAACTATAACCCAATTTGGCAATAGCTCGTCCATGAATAAATGGAAAATCATGAGTATTACCAGCCACAAGCATCTGTTCATAATCGCTATTACTTTGTCCCCATCCCGAATCATCATCTGAAATCCAAGGATGACGAGAATCAAAATCATGCTGACGACCAATATATTGCAACTCTACTCCATCGCCCACTCCTCTATCAAGCCACTCTGGAAATCCAGCATACGGAGCCGATTGGAAACCTTCAGGACCAGCCACACGGTCAAAACCATTGATTACCAACACTTCTCCTTTAGCGTTACGCGCTGAATAGGCCGAAAGGATTTCGCTATCCATACTTGCACCACCATCATTTATCGCCACAACCTTGTAGCTCATCATCTCACCAACTCCAATTGGCAGAACCAACACTGTATCAGCAACTAAACAACCATTATCCCAACCCTCTCCATCACGTCGAGTATATACAACATATTTATCTGCCACAGCAGTCGCCTCAAGCGAATCAACTGTTGGACGCCACGTAAGACGCACTTTATTATCTCCAATAAGACGCAAAGCAAAACTATTGATTGGAAGTGGCGCAATCACACACTCTTCATTATTCTGAGAGGCAATAAACTTAACCATTGCCTTATAGATAGCACGCGAAACAATAAATTTAAATCGTGGGTCGAGTCCATAACGCATATCCTCAAAATTCTGATGAGAAAGCAATTCAAGCAACATAGCAGGCACTTCCGGACGACGACTTTCGCTATAAGAACGGTCCCACATCCAGCGTTGAGTCCAATTCGGATTAGCAGTAGCACGAATATCTCCTACAATCTGCGACATCACAAAATCAGTAAAATCGCGCGAAGCAAAACGACTTTGTCCTGATGGAAATTCATATTTATATTCATTACTATTCACATCAAAAGGAGTTGTATATATACAAAGTGTACCTATTACAGTATCAAGTTTACAACCCGCATCTGAATGAAAAGCAAAAGACAAATCAATTGGAATACCCAAACCTGCCGAATCTGGAGCATTAACCGAACCCTGATTAAGCCAATTAACCCACTGAGCACGACAAGTATAGTCGTCTGTATAATCATTAAGTCCTTTTGTGTAAGATATTACACTATCAGGCGCACCTGCCCATTGAAGCCAATAGCGCGATGCTTCCCAGAAACGAGCGCGCCCACTTATTTCATAATCAACTTTTTCATAAATAGATATCTTGCGCTTGCGGTCCTTTTCATCTTTAAGACGAGCAATTTCTGCATCTGTAGCAGGGCGACGAGCCACATTGCCCATACCTCCTCCAAAACGCACTGCATCTGCAACCACAACACCATCATGCTTACTTTCGTTACTCAACACAACAGAAGCATGCTCTGCATCAGCACCTTTACGGAAATAAAATTGTCCAAGATAAATCCATGTACCCCCACCCATTTGCTGATTTACACGAAAAGTAGTTTCGCCTGCCGAATGACGAACCGTATATTTTGCATCAGAAACCGACTTTTCATTAGTTACATAAGCAATAGAAACCCAATACCAACCATCTTCAGGTATTTCTGCTCTCCAAACAACAGAAGATGTTTCTTCTTTATTGGTTTTTATTACCCCATAAGTACCTGCACAAAACGGATTCTCATGTTCACGATAAATACTTTGAATATGCGCAAATCCAGGTTTCTTTATTTGTGCATTGCGCATTGTGCATTGTGCATCATCATTGTCAACAACAACCTCATTGCGCTGATAATCACGCTCACGAGGCATAAAGACATTGGCTCCTGCACGCTCAAGCATAGGCGCAAGATAAGGAATTACAAACGATAGTGTAAATTTATCTTCCACTGTAGTGAATACCCTTGCACGTTGCCATTGCCAGCGATCTGTGCGTTGCTCATAATACCAACCATGACTTTGCCAAAGAGCAATATTTCTATCTTGCAAACCATGTTTCACTTCATAAACTCGGTCTTCGTTACTAACAAAAGGTGTTGTCTTAGTATATTTCGTATTGTAACGAGTGCGATCAATATCACAAGGACGACGATAATAATTAGGTACTAAATCGCGAATATTATTCTTTTTTTGTGCATAGAGTTTCACCTCATAACCCGCATATTTCGATGCAATTACAGACTTAACTGCCTGTTCCATAGAATCAACCAATTCTGGACGATAATGAAGAGAATTAAACATTTCCCCCAACTCCACCTTATAGACATTGCCAGAAATACGCACTCTATCAACCTTAAAATTGCCCCAAACACGAGAATTTCGAGCAAAATAAAGCAAAGTGTCCTCTACTTCTTGCTTATAGTTTTGAGCTACAAGCAATAAGACAGAGGACAAAAAGAGTAATATTGTTAACTTTAGTCGTTTCATACAAATAGAATTCCTAAATTTTCTAGAACTCCTAGTAAATTAAGAAAAAGAGAACTTATAGACGCAATTTGAGACCTGCAAAGATTGTGTCGAGTTTAAAGTTGAAAACTGCGTGCATTTCGCCTGACATACAAAGTCCACATTGGTCGCAAATATTAAGACCTTCACCAACACAACCCGAACGTGTACCATCAGGATATATGAAGTTAGTAACCCAACAACGACGTTTGAAGTTATTATGTTTCATAAGCTTAAGCCCTGAAACAGAGTTCATGATAGGATAGCCTTTTTTCTTCATTTCAATCACCTTGTCAATAACCTCACAACGTTTTTCTTTATCGAGTACCATTTCAGTTTCAGATCCTGGGAATGGAGTATAGAAGTTAATAGCGATTTGTTCGATTGCTGGATTATTTTTAGCATATTCAATAGTTGGCACTACACCTTCGTAGTTATATGTACTAACCACCATATTCACACTTAGATGTTTATGTCCGCAAGAAGCAATATTTTCTTCAAGGCGTTTGAATGTGCCCTTACCACGAATATATTCATGATAATCACCAATACCATCGAGACTAACCCATATACTATCGGCTTTACTATTTTTGAAAGGAAGCTGAGCATTAGTTGTGATTGTAGCTGAGAAGAAACCCTCTTCTTTAGCTAAATCAATAAGGTCGTTAATACGATAGTCACCATCACGCCACAGCATCACTTCCCCACCTTCGAAGTCAACAAATCGAGAACCAAGAGAATGCGCATAGCGAAGTTGTTCTCTAATTTG
>JAFYMM010000014.1 GCA_017550055.1 Paludibacteraceae bacterium | reverse complement strand
ATCGACGCGCTGTTCATACTCCTCACGCCAATACATACGGCTGGCGTTGATAAGCATACGGAAGTAGTGCGAACGAGTATGCTTTATCTCAAAAGTATAGTTCTGATGCTTCAAATCTCCGTCGATGACAAACGATGGTTCAAGCTGCTTGAAATCGTGAGGTATAATCTCCTGACTCCAGCATTTAGTCGATATCTCATCTTTGCGAGTAATCGATGTATTGTCGGCAGTTACTACAGCTGCACAATTGGCAAAGTAGAACGTACGACTATTAGCGGTGGTTTTAGAGAAATCCACTTCGAGATTGTCGAGGTCGTTGGCAAGCGTTGTCCCAGTGAGTTTCGATTTTACGAACAACTCCTGAATAGTTGGGTCGATACGACGCTCGATAAGGTCGCGTTTCACAAAGTCACGAATTTGCAAGGGTGTATATTCTTCGATGATATAGCGGTCTTTGCGAACAAACTGAAGTGCTTTGGTTACAGGGTTGGTGAACTTATAAAATCCGTTGAGGCGCAAGTAATAGAGCAACGAAGTGAGGTTGAGTTGGAGGCGAGTGCCTTTCTCGGTATGCTCCTGACGCCAGAAGCGTGCTTGCTTGGCAATTCGCATAAGGTCGCGCACCTCAGACGCTTTAGGCCAAATATCAAGAAAATCACGCAAATCCTTGCGTGGACGTCCACGATAGTCGTGATAGTCGAGCAATCTGGTAGGCAACTCCACAGTGTAAAGGTCGAGATATCGCAGTGCAAGTTTAGCCCCCTGTTCGCGTCCAGTAGCATCGATATCGGGTATGTTATAGATATTCTCTGCCATACGCGAGAGTTCTTGCCAAAGCGATTCAGGAAAATCGGCAGTTTCGGAGTTGAGCCAAATAGGATAATAGCCCAATCCTGCCATGTTCATAGCATCACGTTCGCCCGAACAGATAACAATTTCGGGTAGTTTCACTGGTTTACGCTTCTTTTTCGCTCCTCCTTCGTCGAGTTCTTCGTCGTCGGCACGTTCGTCGAGGAGTTCTTGATAACGTTGCTTGATTTGCGAGAGACCATTGATGTAGTCCGATGGTTTACTGCCAAAGTAGCGAAAACGCCACGCCTTGTCGGGCTCATAAGGTTTATACACTTTGGCAAACGAACTGCCATCAGGTAGGCTGACGGTGCGAATAAAGATAGGATAATGGTCCGAACTGGTATAAGTGATAACCTTGCCTTTCGACACGGTGGTTACACTCTCAACCGACTCATAGCCGTATTTCTCAAGTGTTTCTGGTTTCACAAATGGTCCCCAGCATTTAAGGTCGGCATCTGTTGGTTTTTTCGGCACATAGCTCCAATCGCCATTATTCTCATCTTCGGTGGCAGCGCGTGAGGTAAATTTTGGCTTGTTCACCTCTGGATCTAATCGCATCGACACGCCATAACGCTCCGCCAACAAGTGGAGAGCTTGTGAAAACGTGGTGATATTCTCTTCGCGCATACAGATGTCGAAGCAATTACGCCCATGACTGTCGTCGCCAAAGTCGGTAACAATCCACATATCTTTGTACTTGCGGATAGATGCCGATGCCGTACGTTCGTCGCGAATCTTGAACGATTTAGCACGCCCATCGACCACCTCGCGAGCCGAAGGATAGTAATAGTATATAACCTCAAGTCCGCCATTAGTAGCGTTGAGTATCTTATCTTTTAAGTCCATAATTAGATTTTCGTTGAAGGTTTCACAACTCGAACCATACCGAAATGCTCGAGCATAGCGTTAAGGTCGAACGCACTGCGTCGAGTGGTACAAACGATAATACCTTGCTCGATTTCTTTGTTATAACGAATCTCTTTAGTGTTGATACCTTGGTAGTGGTCAATGCTATCAGCGAGTTCTGCCACCTCGGGCATCGACTTTGCCACCAAAGCAATATACAACTCATTCAAAGTTTCGCGAATATACACAGGTCGTTTCATGCTTTAGGTTCTCCTTCTTTTTTAGGGTTACGAGAGTACAACGGAGTTTCGCTTGAGAAAATAGGTTCTTTTATCACCTGTTCAATCTCGACACACGCAAGGTTAGGAATCTCGGTGCGCATCTTCAACCAGTTATAGAACACATCTTCGCTTATCATACACTTGCGCATAATGCGAGTGCGAACAACTGCTACTTCACCCTGAGGAACATAGAGCCACCATTGGCGGAGTCTTTGGTTTTTTTCTTCTTTTGTTAGGTTCATAATATTGCGTATTGAATTAAATATCGATGTTCAGAGAGAAGTTCGCGCTGCCATCGGTCGAGGTGTTCTGGCAACACACCTGGCGAAAGATACAGCAGTCGCCTCTTGCGGTCGATGTTAGCACCAGCTTTGCGAGCTTTGTAATGCAAGTAATACAAATGCTTCTGCTCGGATGTATAAAAATATTTTTTCATGACAATTGACTTTTACGACTTTTCCGTAAGTCTATGGTAAAAAGAAGGAGAAATCATTACGATTTCTCCGTAAGATTGCGACTGCAAAGGTAATAAAAAATATTGATATATAATCAATATTATTGTATAAATTTATCAAAAATATAACAAATTTTATTTTGTTATATCAATAAAAACTTGTAAATTAGTATGTTATGAAAGAAGAAGAACTCCACATTGGAAAAATCGTTGAAACTGCTTTTAATCAAAGTGGTATAACGAAAACAAAATTTGCTGAAGCAATAGGTGTACACTTGCAAAATCTGAATAGAGAATTTGCAAATGCAGACTGGTCAGTAATAAAATTGAGAAGGGCAGGAGAAGTGCTTAATTATGATTTTTCGTGGATATTGACCGACAAAGGAGCAGGGCGTCCAAAAGCAAAAATCAAATTAGAAATTGAGTTAGAAGAGGATATGCTTGATGCTGTTCTCAGTCAGCTTGAGAATAAGAAAATCAAAAACCTAATCCAAAAATAATATGAAATTCGAGAAAAAATTTAACATCCAAGAGGCATTTTTGAAACTCTATCCAAATCACGATACAGATAAATGCTATATTTCGGATGAAGAAAACAAATTAACGATTGAATATTCAATCTGCATATTATTGGACTCTGGTTTCGATATGAGAATTGTCAAAAATGATGGCTTAGGCGATTTTATTATCTACGAGGGCATGCAACCTTTCAGTCAGGAAGATTTCGATGCGGTTATAGTTCCACTCCTAACACACGATCATCACCACGAGGCCGACAATCTGGTTATCGAAAGAGAGGGACGTGTGGTGTATAATGGTCCTAAAAACTCAAAAGCCGAAGCCATGGCAAACCCAAGTAAAGCTACTCTTGACAGAGTAAATAATTTCTTGACAGACCAAGAGATACGCTACTTCAAAAACTAAGAAAATAACCTCCAAAAATCGACCAAATCGCCCTCAAAAAAGTGCGACAAATTTGAGACAACGATTTTTTGTAATTGACCTATAAGTTATTATGATGCAGGCTTTTACGACCAGATTCCAGTCGTAGGTTCGAGTCCTGCCTCCGCAACTAAGTTACAATAGGTCAATTACTTACAATAGTAATTGACCTATTTTCAAAAATAGCAATGCGACAAATTTGAGACATTTTTTTGAGGGGATTGTTTAGTCTTCTTAAAAAAAAATGCCAAAACGCGAAATTTCCCCAACTTACAAGCCTGCACAATTAAAACGATGTGCCAAATCCGATTGGTACATTGAGTATTATGCGACTCATCCTCAACAGCAAGAATTGAAACGAATAAAAGTGCGCGTCAACAATGTGCGTAAACGATTTGACAACTTGCGCGACTTCAAAGAGGAAATAAATCGTCGTATTATGATTATCAATTCCAAGCTTGCTGGCGGTTGGTCTCCCTTCTTTGAGTCGGATAATTCCCGATACTACACTCCCCTATCAGAAGTTATTGAATTGTATATAGCAGAGAAAAGTCGTGAGTTGCGCCCTGCAACTATGCGATGTTATAGCTCATGTTGTACGATGATCAATGAATGGGCCAACAAAACAGTTCCTAATATCTATTGTTCGCTATTCAATAAGGTACTTGCTATAAAATACCTCGACCAGGTATACGCTAAAAAGAAAACATCGGCTCGAACATATAACAATCAATTAAAAATGGGACGAGCTCTGTTTTCGTGGGCAGTAGAAAAATGCTATTGCAAAGAAAATCCTTTCGAGCATATCAAAACCAAAAGAGAAGAAGAAAAGAAACGTATTTTAATACCACCAACATATCGCGAAAAAATAGATACCTGGTGTAAAGAACACAATCCTGCATTTGGTATAGTAATGCGATTAGTGTTCGCTTCTTTAATACGCCCCAAAGAAATATGTTGCCTCCAAGTAAAACATCTATATCTCAACGAACACTACATACATATTCCTGGTGTTATTGCCAAAAATCACCATGATAGATTTGCAGCGATATCGCCAGAAGTTGAAGAGTATTTTTATACTCTCAAACTATCGCGCTATAAACCCGACGCCTATCTATTTGGACTAAATTACATGCCTGGCACAAAACCTATTGGTGAGGCTCGATTTCGAAAAGATTGGGACAAAATGCGCAAAGAATTAAAATTACCAAAAGAGATGCAGCTGTATTCACTTCGTGATACTGGGATAAATAATCTTCTGAAGGTAGGCGTTGACCCTTTGACTGTGATGCAACATGCCGACCATCACGATTTATCAATGACAACACGATATGCCAATCATGCAGATCCTCAATTGGTGGATAAAATAAGGAAAAGCGGACTCAAATTTTAATGACCTGAGTTCGCTTTTTTATAACTTCCGCAAGATAAATGAATAAAAGTTACAAAAATTTTGTAACCTTGTAACTTTGTAACTAAAAACACTATATTTTACTGAATTTCAATGTTTTTAATCAGTTACAAGTCTTGACACAACTTTGCGCCCTATGGTTACAAAACCAAAAAACGCCGTTTTTTTTAACATTTCGTTAACTTTTATAGCCCAATCTTTTATACATTTAATTCAAATTTAATACCTTGCACGCCATTTAATAGTTCATAGGTACGCAAAAGATTTGATTCATAAATATGAACATTGCCCAAAAACAAAGTAATAGACTTCAAAGGCAAATCAATTTGACGCGACATCAGGTACAAATGATAGATGTCAGCAAGTAGCCCTAAATTGGCATCTGAGCTTCGTTGGTATGCGGAAACAATCAATTCGCCATCTTCAATCTGAAATTGTACCAGGGACAAACAAGGTTGTTGATTTGTCTCTATATTAGTTTCACCCAAGAATAGTACATAATTCTTGCTATTCTTTTTCTCTGTGTTAATCTTCTTTATGAGTTTAGGCAGGCGTTTGAAATAGGTTGGATAACTATTTTTCAATTGCTCACCGCAATAGTCCCACCATGTAATGCCCTCTTGGCGATATTGCTCTGTAGAGGTGATTCCTGCTTGAAACATACTTAGCTCTGTTTTAAGTTTCTTTCGTGCTATGCTATGTGTCTCGAATATATCCAATAAGTCAGCTGGTGTAAGATGCAAAACTTCGTTGGTTAGGTATTTTATACCTCCTTTCTTGTTAAGCTGAGTACGTCCATCTGACATTATTTTATCTAACATTTGATAGTAGAGATTCATAAAAAACTCCTTTGCTGTTCAAAAATTTGGTTATATCAAAAAAATGTAGTAATTTTGCGTCGCTCTTACCACCTACAAGGTTTATTGTAGGACAAAAATTGACATTTTTACTTATTATATAGATGCGAAGCACCCGCATACTTGGGACGATTATGTCCTCGGTAGCGGGTGCTTCGCTTGCAAATGTGGTTTGATGGGAAAGGTAAGAGCGTTCCATCAACCACAGCCGAGGACTTTTTTATGTCCTCATTTTGCAGAACTATAATAAAATTATTTAGTGTTTTCGGCCTTTTTCTCAGCCCCTTTTTCTGATTTTTTATCTACTTTATTTGCGAGTGCCTCTTGCACTTTAGCAATTTCCCTTTGAGCTGTTTCCTTGTCTGTAATAATCTTTAGCATAATAATTATTTTTTACGTTTTTTTAAGTCATTTGTTATTGCTTTTCGGTCAACTTCGCTATAGATTTGTGTCGTCTGTAGTTTTTGATGACCAAGTAATTTTTGAATTGTTGTCAATTGAACGCCTGCTTGCCCCAAATGTGTAGCGAATGTATGTCGTGAAGAATGAAAGGTTATTTTAGGATCTATATTGATTCTATCCAAAATACCACGAAGCGTTTTATTTACGGAAGCATTACTACCAAGAGACTTCGTTATTCTTTCAATATTCCCATTGTACTTCTCTATTAGTAATATCATTTTACCACCAAAAAGTTCTTCAATGGGTAGTTCTACTATATACCCAGTTTTCGCCATTTTCTTAGTCAGCCACCCTCCATCGATATGCTCGTTCCTGAGTGATATTATATCAGAAAATCGCAATCCTGTATAGCAGCCGACTAAGAACGCATCTCTCACTTTTGCCTCATATCCTTTGAGTGTCATTTTCTCCAATTTATGCAATTGCTCTATAGTTATAAATCCCTTCTTTGAAACCATCTGCTGTATGCGGAATCGGTCGAATGGATTTATGTGTATTATATCGCGTTTGCGTGCTTCATTAAGCAATGCCCTAAGCAAACGCAAACGACTAATACGTGTGTTATGAGCAATACCACTATCTCGAAGCCATTTGTCGTAGCTCACTACAAATTGGTAATCTACATCTGTAATAAGTGCTCCCTTTCTAAATTTCTCGATATTATTGAGCAATGTTTGATAATTGAGCTTAGTGAGATTTTTGCGTTCACTTTGTTCTACGACCTTAATGCCAAAATCCGCAAGTTTAGCAGCTGGTGATATATGCGCGCGTATAGCTTCTCTCATCATTGGCAAATGTACCTCTACACCTTTTTTGATATATTCCAATTCAACTTGTTCTACTTCCTGGATCATGTTATATAAAACAAAATTCAGGCTGTCGGCATTTGGAGTCCCAGAAACTGCTCCTCGACTAAAATTCTCTGGTTTGACATAGACATGTGTAGTAAAATAAATTCTACGTTTTTGTTGAGTACACTCAATTTCTATGAGGCCTTCACCTCGCTTGTTCAATCGACAACTTCGATTGTACACCAATTTGTAACGAATTTTTCTAAGCATAGGATTATGTATTTAAGTGTGTTAATAATGATGTTCTACGATATTATTATCAAGAATAATTCGGGAACAATTATTCACAAAAATACATAAAAAATCCTATATCATATTCATTCTAAATAAATTAAGGAATATGTGCTATTGAAAAATTACAATTTTATTTGTGTATTGGTGCAATATTTGTGCATAAATACGCAAATGTTATGCTGCAGGAACCATGTCAGCAGGCACCCAAATTTTAAGTTGTCCGCTACTATTTTTGCCTGCAACTTGGGTATAATTTTTACCTGTTGCGAAGTTGATTTGAAGCTTATTCGAAGAGCTTGAACCACTTGTACCATTGAGGATTTGAGCGTATTGTACTGTTCCACTGGTACTACCAACAGACACATACTTAACACCTTCAAATACTGTGATATATTGAACATTGTCAAGTATATCATTGTATTGACAACCGTTCCCGAATGAATTATTTTGGAAGTAGTTCCCGAATGAATTATGATAGCAGTAGTTCCCGAATGAATTGCCGCTACAACCGTTCCCGAACGAGTTATAATCACAATCGTTCCCGAATGAATTATTCCAGCAACTGTTCCCTAATGAATTACTATAACAATCGTTCCCGAATGAATTATTTTGGAAGTAGTTCCCGAATGAGTTATAGTTACAACTGTTCCCGAATGAGTTCTCGTAGCAGTAGT
>JAFYMM010000087.1 GCA_017550055.1 Paludibacteraceae bacterium | reverse complement strand
ATTTTTGACTCGGCATCGGCTTGTTTTTTGCGTTCGTTTTCAACGATTTCTGGTTTGGCGTTGGCTACGAATTTTTCGTTGCTGAGTTTTTTCATTACTGAATTCAAGAAGCCTTTGAGGTATTCGATTTCTGCCTCCATTTTCTTAATCTCTTCTTCAACGTTGATGTTGCTACCGAGAGGTACTGCATATTCGGTTACGCCTACCATATAGGTTGCGGCAGTTGCATCTTTTTCGCCATGAGTAACTGACTCGAGGTTACACATTTTGCAGATTACTGAGTTGTAGGCATCGTTGTGTCCTTCGCTTGTAACTACGAGATTGAGAGCCTCTTTGTTTGGAATGTTTTTGTCGAGACGCACAGTGCGCACACCTGCAATGATTTCTTTAACGAATTCGAAATCAGCGAGTAGAGTAGCGTTGATTGTGTTAGCTTCTGGCATAGCAGCAACCATCACACTTTCGCCATCGCAGCGTTCGTCAAGCACTTGCCAAATTTCTTCTGTAATGAATGGCATGAATGGGTGAAGAAGAAGTGTGAGGCGTTCGAAGAACGAGATAGTTGCGTTGTAGGTAGCGCGGTCGATTGGTTTTTGCCTACGGCTTCCTCCTCCTTGCAAAGCAGAATCAAAATCATTTTTTGCTTCTGCGTTTGCTTCGTTCGTCGGTTGATAAGCTGGTTTTACCATTTCGAGATACCAAGAAGAGAACTCGTCCCAGAAGAGTTTATAGACAGTCATCAATGCTTCGCTGAGGCGATATTTAGTGAAGTCGTCGTTGATTTCTTCGATTGTTTTAGAGAGTTTGCTATCGAACCATTCGATTGCAAGGCGAGAACTTTCTGGTTGTTCGATGTCTGCAACTTCCCAGCCTTTGATGAGGCGGAGAGCATTCCAAATCTTATTGTTGAAGTTACGACCTTGTTCGCAGAGAGCTTCGTCGAAAAGGATGTCGTTGCCAGCAGGAGCAGCAAGCATCATACCCATACGCACACCATCGGCACCAAATTTCTCGATAAGTTCGAGTGGGTCAGGCGAGTTGCCGAGTGATTTTGACATTTTGCGACCGATTTTATCACGCACGATACCTGTGAAATATACGTTGCGGAAAGGCATATCGCCTTTGTATTCGTAGCCAGCCATAATCATACGAGCTACCCAGAAGAAGATGATGTCTGGACCAGTTACGAGGTCGGCAGTTGGGTAGTAGTAGTTGATTTCGTCATTGTTAGGATTGTTGATGCCATCGAACAACGAGATAGGCCACAACCATGAAGAGAACCAAGTGTCGAGGCAGTCTTCGTCTTGACGGAGGTCGTTGAGGGTAAGAGCGTTGTTGCCAGTTTTAGCTTTAGCGGCTTCGAGGGCAAGTTCGGCAGTTTCGGCAACTACATAGCCACCTTCAGGAAGGTAGTATGCAGGGATGCGATGACCCCACCAGAGTTGGCGACTGATGCACCAATCCTTGATATTTTCGAGCCAGTGGCGATATGTGTTTTTATATTTAGCAGGGTAGAACTTGATGTCGTCGTTCATCACTGGAGCGAGAGCGATTTCGGCAAGATGCTCCATTTTGAGGAACCATTGCATAGAGAGTTTTGGTTCGATAGGTACATTAGTACGCTCAGAACAACCAACTTTGTTAGTGTAGTCCTCAACTTTTTCGAGGAGGCCAGCAGTTTCGAGGTCGATAACAATTTGTTTGCGCACATCGAAACGGTCCATGCCTACGTACATACCTGCAGCTTCGCTGATAGTGCCATTGTCGTTGAAGATATCAATGCTTTGGAGATTGTGTTTTTCGCCAAGCATGTAGTCGTTTACGTCGTGAGCAGGAGTTACTTTGAGGCAACCAGTACCAAATTCAACATCAACATATTCGTCTTCAATAACAGGAATTTCGCGACCTACGATAGGAACGATTACGCGTTTGCCTTTGAGATGAGTGTTTTTAGGGTCGTTAGGGTTGATACACATTGCAGTGTCGCCCATAATGGTTTCAGGACGAGTAGTTGCTACGATGGCATAAGTGTCTTCGCCAATGACTTTATAACGGAGGTAGTAGAGTTTGCTTTGTTGTTCTTTGAAGATAACCTCTTCGTCAGATAGGGCAGTGAGGGCTTTAGGATCCCAGTTGACCATACGTACGCCACGATAGATGAGGCCTTTGTTGTAGAGGTCGCAGAACACTTTTAGCACAGATTCAGAGCGAATGTCGTCCATAGTGAACGAAGTGCGGTCCCAATCGCAAGAAGCACCAAGTTTGCGAAGTTGTTTGAGGATGATGCCACCATGCTCGTGAGTCCAGTCCCAAGCATGTTTGAGGAATTCGTCGCGAGAGAGGTTGGTTTTTTTGATGCCTTGAGCAGCGAGGCGGTTAACCACCTTAGCCTCAGTAGCGATAGAAGCGTGGTCAGTACCAGGCACCCAACATGCGTTGAAGCCCATCATACGAGCGCGACGTACGAGGATGTCTTGGATGGTGTTATTGAGCATGTGGCCCATGTGAAGCACACCAGTCACATTAGGCGGTGGAATAACTATTGTGTAAGGCTTGCGACCGTCTGGTTTGCTTGAAAAGAGAGCATGGTTGAGCCAATATTGATACCATTTTTGTTCTACGTCTTGTGGATTGTATTTACTTGCTAATTCCATTTTATTTAGTTATTAGTTATTAGTTATTAGTTAATAGTTAGTAGTTTTTTTTAGACATAATGACATAAGAACATATTCTTTTTTTTACATATACCTCGCTACACCTGCGGTGTATCTTGGTAAAAAAATGACATATCTGAAGAATGTAACTTAAAATATTTCATTTTTTTGTTAAGATAAAAACGACAGTTTTTAGCGAAGCGTTTGTTGGACGGAAAGAATAAAAATTTGTCTTTATATCATTCTGTCTGACAATAATCTATATATTATTTTACGGCAATGATGCTGTCGACAACAAATTCGCTTACGCCTCGCCATACGAGAGGATTGATGTATTCTTTGTAGTGGAGTTCGACCTGTTTGCCTGAGCAGCGCATGAGTGAGTCGGCAATAGATTCGTCTGTTACAGAGAATTGAAATTCGTAGCTTTGTATGCCTGTAGCAACACCATTAGCAGATTGTCCTTTGAATCCTGATTGAATAAGTTTGCCTTCGTAGGTTTTGAAAATATAGCCTTTGTGTACCATATAGTTAAGCTCGCCAGCTTTCACACCTTCGCCAAATACGAAAAAGTATTGGAAGTAGATTACACCTGCAACTACTAGGATGATTACAAGTGATATGATACCGATAATTTTTGTTTTCATAGTGGTGTTTTTTATGTTAGTCTAATTTGTTTAATTAGTTATAGTTGTGAATTTCAAAAATTAAGCCAAAGTTTGTTGGTGAGAATGTCGCGAAGACAGTCTGCACAAAGGCAATCGGTGTAATTCTCTGAGATGTATTTGCGTGCTTCAGGTGTTAGTTGTACTGATACACATTGGCATTTGGTGATATCATCGTCATGGCGACAGATGAATTTTTTGCCACAACGTGGACAAGTTTTTTCTTTCATATTTTTTTATATGTTACTTTTGTGACCAAAAGTAACCAAAAGTCTTGTGCTGTGCTTAAAAAGCTAAAAAATTAATATAAATTCTACTCCGATTTAAACTCGGGCGGTCT